>JAQGOC010000251.1 GCA_028293805.1 Gammaproteobacteria bacterium | reverse complement strand
GCCGAAGCCACGCTCGAACGGCTCAATGACGACGCGCGCCTGGCGAGGTGCAACGGGTTGCACCTTCACGACGCGGGGCTTCAAGAACTCGGTTATGGATCCCTGCATTACGGTCTCACCTTGCCGGCTGCACGACCGGCGATACGGAAACGGATGGGCCTCGAATTCACTCTCGCCGCGCCTCGAGGGTCGCAGCGATCAATCAAATCGAATGCCGATTACTTCGAATACAACTCGACGACGAGGTTCTCGTTGATGTCGGGGAGGATGTCATCCCGACCCGGCGCCGACTTGAACACGCCACGGAACTCTTTGTCGTTCACTTCGACCCACTCGGGCAGGCCGACCTGCTGGGCGATGCCCAATGCGGCCGAGATGCGCAACTGCTTGCGCGACTTCTCACGGATCTGAACGATGTCGCCCGCCTTCACCTGGTAGGACGCGATCGTCACGGCCTGCTCGTTGACCGTAATGGACTTGTGGCTCACCAGCTGGCGCGCTTCGGCGCGCGTGGAGGCAAATCCCATCCGGTAGACGACGTTGTCCAGCCGGCACTCGAGCAGCTTCAGCAGGTTCTCGCCGGTGGCGCCGGCACGGCGCGCAGCCTCGACGTAGTAGTTGCTGAACTGCCGCTCCAGAACGCCGTACATGCGGCGCAGCTTCTGCTTCTCGCGCAGCTGCAGACCGTAGTCGGACAGGCGAGTGCGGCGCTCGCCTTTCACGCCGCCCGGCGGGACGGTGAACTTGCACTTGCTTTCTAAGGGCTTGACGCCGCTTTTCAAGAAGAGATCGGTGCCCTCGCGACGAGCGAGCTTGCACTTCGGACCGGTGTAACGCGCCATATTGTCCTCGTTCCTGCCTTATACCCGGCGCTTCTTGGGGGGACGGCAGCCGTTATGGGGGATCGGCGTGACGTCCGAGATGCTGGTGATCTTCAAACCGCAGTTGTTCAGCGCGCGCACCGCCGACTCGCGGCCGGGGCCGGGGCCGCCGACGCGCACTTCGACGTTCTTCACGCCGTGCTCCTGCGCCGCATTGCCGGCCTTCTCGGCCGCGACCTGTGCGGCGAACGGCGTGCTCTTGCGGGAGCCGCGGAAACCACAACCGCCCGAAGTCGCCCAGGAAAGCGTGTTTCCCTGGCGATCGGTGATCGTGATGATCGTATTGTTGAAGGACGCGTGGACGTGAGCGATCGCGTCGAGCACGTTCTTACGAGCCTTCTTCGGCTTCTTGGCGTCTTTGCCGCCCGCCGCGCCGCTCTGCTGCTTCTGATCAGCCATCTGTTGTTAAACCTTATGCCTTGCCCGGAGGGACTTGCCATGCGCTGCGCGCAACTGTCCTGCGGGATTGCGGAAGACCGCAACCCGCCAGGCGTAGCGGCGCGAGGCGCGCCGAGAAGATCGCTTCTTTCATTTCTATGCCTTACCCGGCGGCGCGTTCAATTTGACGGCCTGCTTGCGCGGGCCCTTGCGGGTACGTGCATTCGTGCGTGTACGCTGGCCGCGCACCGGAAGTCCGCGCCGATGCCGGATTCCGCGGTAGGACCCGAGGTCCATCAACCGCTTGATGTTCATGGAGACTTCACGGCGCAGATCGCCTTCGACCGCGAATTTCGCGATCTGCGAGCGGATGCCGTTCACCTCCGACTCGGTGAGGTCCTTGACCTTCGTGTGCGGATTCACGCCCGCACCCTCACACGCGGCCCGCGCTCGCGCGCTGCCGACCCCATAAATGTGCGTGAGCCCGACCCACACGTGCTTGTTCATCGGGATGTTGATACCGGCGATACGTGCCATGCTGTTTTACCGTCCCGGAAAATAGTGACCGCGGGAAAAAACGCGGCATTCTACTGGAAAACCAAAAATCATTCGGAAAATCAACCCTGGCGCTGCTTGTGGCGCTGGTCGGAGCAGATAACGTAGACCACGCGCCGGCGGCGCACGACCTTGCAGTTCTTGCAGATCTTCTTGACTGACGGACGTACTTTCATGATTGCTTCTCATGCGCTGCGCGCAACTTTCCTGCGGGTTTGCGGACACTCCCGCCAAATCCAGCGGCGCTTCGCGCCATGCAGTGCCTATCCACGAGCTACCCACCCGATCCGGTGCGCCCGTAGCCGAGCAGATTGGCCTTCTTGAGCAGGCCGGGATAATGGTGGGACATCATGTGCGCCTGCAGCTGCGCCATGAAATCCATCACCACCACCACCACGATGAGCAGCGACGTGCCGCCAAAGTGGAATGGCACGCCCTGCGAGGAAACCAGGATCTCCGGCAGGAGACAGACCGCGGTCACGTAAAGCGCGCCCCACAGGGTCAGGCGCGTCAGCACCTTGTCGATGTAGTCGGCGGTCTGGTGTCCCGGGCGGATTCCGGGAATGAACGCGTTCGACTTCTTCAGGTTGTCCGCCGTATCGCGTGAGTTGAACACGAGCGCGGTATAGAAGAAGCAGAAGAAGATGATCAGCAGCGCGTAAATCACGAGGTGCAGCGGCTGGCCGTAGCCCAATGCCGCGGCAACGCTCTGCATGGCCGAGGCGATCGGTCCTTCGGCGTTCGCACCGAAGAAGCTCGCCAGGGTCGCCGGAAACAGCAGCAGGCTCGAGGCGAAGATCGGCGGAATCACGCCCGACATGTTGAGCTTGAACGGCAGATGGCTGCTCTGGCCCGCGTACATGCGGCGGCCCACCTGGCGCTTAGCGTAATTCACCGTGATGCGGCGCTGGGCGCGCTCCACGAAAACCACGAAGGCGGTCGTGCCGAGGACGAGGATGACCAGCAGCAGGGCGAACGGCCCCTGCATTTCGCCACTGCTCACGGCCTCGGCCGTGCTGCCGATCGCTCCCGGCAGGCCCGCGACGATGCCGGCCAGGATGATCATCGAAATGCCGTTGCCGATGCCGCGCTCCGTGATCTGCTCACCGAGCCACATCAGGAACATGGTGCCGGTCGTCATCGTGATCGTGGCGGTGAACAGGAACTGCCACCCCGTGACCGTCGTCATGCCGCCCTTCAGGAGCGCACTCGCGGCCGCGAACGACTGGAACGCGGCGAGCACGACGCTCGCGTAACGCGTGTATTCCGTGATCTTGCGCCGGCCCGACTCGCCTTCCTTGCGGAGCTCCATGAGCGACGGAATGACCATCTGCATCATCTGGATGATGATCGAGGCCGAGATGTAGGGCATCACGCCCATCGCGAAGATCGACAGCCGCGACAGCGCGCCGCCCGAGAACATGTTGACGATGCCGAGGATGGTGTTCGACTGGTCCGAGAAGAACCGCGCCACTTCGCTCGGATTGATCCCGGGCACGGGGATGAACGTGCCGCAGCGGTAGACCACCAGCGCGCCAATCAGGAACAGCAGCCGGCCGCGAATCTCCCCGAAACGGGCAGCTTCACTGAAGGCGGCGGCTGGATTGCTGAGTGTGTTGGTGGCCACGTTTACGAGCTTGCGAAAATTGCTCAGGCCTCGATCTTGCCGCCGGCCGCTTCGATAGCCGCCCGCGCGCCCTTGGTCGCCAGGACGCCCTTCAGCGTCACGGCCCGCTCGATCTTGCCGGAGAGCACCAACTTGGCGACTTAAGCGAATTACGGAATGAAGCAGGCCTTCTTGTGGGTCTCCAGGTCGAAGAGCTCTACCTTGATCTTG
>JAQGOC010000245.1 GCA_028293805.1 Gammaproteobacteria bacterium | reverse complement strand
CTTCAAGGGCGAGCCGGGAGAGCAGGCCACGCTGTTCTTCCTCGATCCGTCCGGAAATGCCCTGGAGTTCAAGGCGTTCAAGGACATCGAGGCGCAGTTGTTCGCGACGTGAGCTGACGCCTGCGCTGCGGGCCGACCGCAGCTCCCCAGCAGCGCAACTGCATCCGCTTTAGCGTGGGCGCGGGGTACATGCAACCCAAAGAGCAGCCCGCGCGTTAACATACTGCGAGGGGGCGCCAAGTCCCCCGCCCGGGGGCAACTAGCGAGCACCGAGATGGAAGAGCGCCAAGAGCAATCGGCTGGTGACCAGCCGGTGCCACAGACAGGTCCCCTGGGACCGACAGATCTCGCCGATCGGGCCTACCTGCCATTTCCTGTGGTAGGAATCGGAGCATCCGCCGGTGGCGTCGAGGCGCTGGAAGCCTTTTTCGATGGCACCAGAGCCGACAGTGGGATGGCTTTCATCGTCGTACAGCACCTCTCGCCCGAGCACCAGAGCCTGATGGCGGAGATTCTGAGCCGCCACACGTCGATGCCCGTCATCCAGATCCGGGACGGGATGACCATAGCTGCGAATCACGTGTACGTCATTGCGCCGGGCTTCACCCTGACGATTCGGCACGGAGCGCTTCACCTGGGTGAACCGGTCGAGAAGCGGGGCCACCGGCGCCCGGTAGACGATTTCTTTCGCTCGCTCGCGGAAGAGCAGAAGGAGCGGGCGATCGCAGTCATTCTCTCCGGAACCGGGACCAATGGCACCGCCGGCGCCCAGGCTATCAAGGCGGCTGGCGGCATCTGCATAGCCCAGGATCCTGAGACGGCTGCGTTTCCGGGCATGCCCCGCAGCTTGATCCATGCGGGGTACGCGGATCAGGTCCTCACGCCAGGCGACATCCCCGCGGTGCTGGACAAGTATGCGAGCCACCCGTATGTGGGCCAGGAACCGGATACTCTCGACGCCGAGGAGTCGCTCGAACGTGAACGCGCGCACCTGCGTGAGGTGCTCGCAATCCTTCGCACACGCACTCGTCACGACTTCAGCGGTTACCGCAAGCCAACATTGCTTCGCCGGATCCAGCGGCGCATGGGCTTGAGCGAGGCGTCGACAATCGGTGACTACGCAGCGGTGCTCCGCGAGAGCCCCGAGGAAGTCGCCTCGCTCGCCAACGATCTGATGATCAATGTCACCGGATTTTTCCGGGATCCGGAGGCTTGGGAGGCCTTGCGTGCCGGAGTCATCGCCCCCTTGGTTGCCTCGCAGGCAGAAGGTCGGCCCATACGCGCCTGGGTTACGGCTTGCGCCAGCGGTGAGGAGGCCTACAGCCTGGCCATGTTGATCGCCGAGGAGGCGCGCACCCAGGGCCGTCTCGACAGCATGGAGGCGAAGATTTTCGCCACCGATACGGCCGACAAGTCGCTGGCCCTGGCGCGGGCCGGGGTGTATCCGGGCGGAATCGAAGGAGACCTGTCACCGGAGCGGCTGGAGCGCTTTTTCGAGAAGGACGAGTACACCTATCGGATCAAGAAGGAGATCCGCGACATGGTGGTGTTTGCCCCCCAGGACGTCCTTCGCGATCCGCCCTTCTCGCGGGTGGATTTGTGCACTTGCCGCAATCTGCTCATCTATCTCGAGCCCGAGACGCAGCGGCGGGTGACCGCGCTGCTGCACTTCTCGCTGCGGGATGGGGGCTACATGTTCCTCGGCAATACGGAGACCTTCAGCGGCTCGGAACATCTATTCGAGATGATCAGCAAGAAGTGGCGCATCTATCGCAGGACGGGCAGCGCCCAGCATCGGTTTGCGGAGCTCCCCAGTTTCCCTGGTTTCGCCGTTCGTGCTCCGGACGATACGGTGCGGTTGTTGGAGCCTCCGGCCCTGAGCTCGGCCCGGCCGTCTGCGACGCTCATGCTGCAAAGGGCATTGCTGGAGCGATATGGCCCACCGACCTTGGTGGTCGATCGGACCGATCAGGTCATGTACTTTCACGGCGCGACGGATGCCTTCCTCCAACATCCTGTTGGCGAACCGACGCGTGACCTGCTTCAGCTCGTGCGGCCATCTCTGCGCATGGCGGTGCGGACGGCATTGCGCACGGCCACACGCGAAAACCAGCCATCCCAGGCCCAGGCGCAGATGGGCGAGGCGCCGGGCAGCTTGCGCAGTGTCGAAGTGACGGCCGAGCCGGTCATCCAAGGCAAGTCGCCCGAATATTTCATGGTCAGTTTCCGCTTCGTCTCAGGTCCGCGCGCGCAAAGTCAACATCCTCAGAGGGACGCTGCGGACCACGCGCGGTCCGATGCACAACCGGACGAATTGACGGCGAGCGAGGCGGCCGCCGAGATCCGCCTGCTGCGGGGGGAGTTGCAGAACACCATCGAAGCCTTCGAAGCGACCAGCGAGGAGCTCAAAGCGTCCAACGAGGAAGCAATCTCGATTAACGAAGAGCTGCAAAGCAGCAACGAGGAGCTGGAGACAGGCAAGGAGGAGTTGCAGTCGGTCAACGAAGAGCTGACTACGGTCAACAGCCAGCTGCAGACGAAGATCGCGCAGCTGGAAGCGACCACCAACGATCTGGCGAACCTGCTCAGCAGTACGGATATTGCGGTCGTGTTCCTCGATTCCGACTTCCGGGTGCGGCGCTTCACGCCGGCGGTGAGCGACCTGTTGGAACTGATCGAATCGGACATCGGCCGCCGTATCACGGACCTTGCGCAGAAATTCACCG
>JAQGOC010000238.1 GCA_028293805.1 Gammaproteobacteria bacterium | reverse complement strand
AGATCTACGCCCGCAAGGTCAGCCACGGGGACCTGTTCGGATTCATCGAGGTCGAGGAGCTGCTGTTCGGCGAGCGCTCCACCGTGGTGCTGGATCCGTCCGAGGAGCGCATCAAAGGCGAATTCGACGGCGTGAAGCGCACGTTCCTGCCCCTGCACTCCGTGTTGCGCATCGATGAGGTGAAGAAGCACGGCATGAGCAAAATCACGGCATTGGAGGCGGGCACCAACGTCTCGCAGTTCCCGCTGCCCATGTATACCTCTCCCCCCACCGACAAGAAGTGAGGCCCACTCGTCTCATGTTGCAGATCCTCGGGGCGCCCGCGCTGTCGGCTTTCAGAATCGCGAAGCTCCTCGCTCGCCTGCAGGCCGGCCAGGCCCACATCACGGCGCTCGATTCGCGATTCATCCATTTCGTCGACGTGGAGCGTCCGCTCACCACGGCCGAGCGCGAAGTCCTCGAGCGCTTGCTGACCTACGGTCCACGCATGGAGGCCGCAGCGCAGCGCGCGACGGCAGAGCAAATTCTCGTCGTACCACGCGAGGGCACCATCTCTCCCTGGTCGAGCAAGGCGACGGATATCGCCCGGGTCTGTGGGCTCGATGCGGTACGGCGCATCGAGCGTGGCGTCGTCTACACCGTAGAAGCCTCCGGGCCGCTGGGACGTGAGCGGCTTACGATGCTCGCGCCGGTGTTGCTCGATCGCATGACGGAGATGGTGCTGTTCGATTCGAAGGACGCGGAGCGTTTGTTCGCCCACGCCCGACCCAAGCCCCTCTCGCGGATATCGCTCGCGACCGGACTTGTGGCACTCGAGGAAGCGAATCGCCTGCTCGGGCTCGCCCTTTCCGCTGACGAGATCGAATATCTGCTCGCGAATTTCCGGCGCCTCGGCCGCGAGCCTTCCGACGTCGAGCTGATGATGTTCGCGCAGGCGAACTCGGAGCACTGTCGGCACAAGATTTTCAATGCCAGCTGGATCATCGATGGCCGCGAGCGCGACGAGTCGCTGTTCGCGATGATCCGCTACACGCACGCACGCAACCCGCGCGGCGTTCTCTCCGCCTATCGCGATAACGCGGCGGTCATCGAAGGCAGCATCGGCACGCGCTACTTCCCCGATCCCCATTCGCACGTCTACGGCGGGAGCGTGGAGCCCATCGACATTCTGATGAAGGTCGAGACGCACAATCATCCCACAGCGATCTCGCCCTTTCCCGGCGCGGCGACGGGCTCGGGAGGCGAGATTCGCGACGAGGGCGCCACGGGTCGCGGCGCGCGGCCCAAAGCCGGTCTTACGGGTTTCTCGGTTTCACATCTGCGCATTCCCGGCTATGAACGCCCCTGGGAGCGCGAGTTCGGCCGGCCTGCGCGCATCGCCTCCGCCCTGGACATCATGATCGACGGGCCGATCGGCGCCGCCTCGTTCAACAACGAGTTCGGCCGCCCGGCCATCTGCGGTTACTTCCGAACCTTCGAGCAACATACGCCGGGCGATGCGCCCGAACGCGTTCGCGGCTATCACAAGCCCATCATGATCGCAGGCGGCCTCGGCAACATCCGGCGGGAGCACGTCGAAAAAAGCGACGTGCCCGTGGGCGCGAAACTCGTCGTGCTCGGCGGGCCCGCCATGCTGATCGGCCTCGGTGGGGGCGCGGCTTCGTCGGTGGGCAGCGGCACCTCGAGCGCGGATCTCGACTTCGCGTCCGTCCAGCGGGGCAATGCCGAAATTCAGCGCCGCGCGCAGGAAGTGATCGACAGCTGTTGGTCTTTAGGGGAGCGGAACCCGATCGCTCTCATTCACGATGTGGGGGCGGGCGGCCTCTCGAATGCGGTGCCGGAAGCGGTGGCGCACAGCAACCGCGGCGCGCGCATCGAGCTGCGCTGCATTCCGAGCGTCGAGCCCGGAATGTCCCCCATGGAGTTGTGGTGTAACGAGGCGCAGGAGCGCTACGTGCTCGCCGTCGAAGCGGCGGGTCTGGAGGTCTTTGCGGCGATCGCGGAGCGCGAGCGTTGTCCCTTTGCCGTGATCGGCGACATTGACGATACCGGCGTGCTCGTGGTGCACGATTCTCTTTTCGGCGACGACCCGGTGAATCTCCCCATCGAGGTGTTGCTCGGAAAAGCCCCACGCATGACGCGCGATGTGCGGAGCATCGAGCCGCGGCGCCGGCCTTTCGACCTCGACAAGATCGAGTTGCGGGACGCCGCCTATCGCGTGCTGCGGCTGCCGGCCGTGGCGGACAAGACCTTTCTGATCACGATCGGCGATCGCACCGTCGGCGGACTCATCAGCCGCGATCAGCTGGTCGGCCCGTGGCAGGTGCCGGTGAGCGATGTCGCCGTGACAGTGGCCGATCATCAAGGCCACGCCGGTGAGGCGATGGCCATGGGCGAGCGAACGCCTGTCGGCGTAATACACGCCCCCGCGTCGGGCCGGCTGGCGGTGGGTGAAGCGATCACCAACATCCTGGCGGCGGACATCGAGTCGCTCGCGCAGATCCGCCTGTCGGCGAACTGGATGGCCGCCTGTGGCGAGCCCGGTGAGGACGCGGCGCTGTACGAAACCGTTCGGGCGGTCGGCAGGGAGTTATGCCCTGCGCTGGGCATTGCGATCCCGGTCGGCAAGGACTCGCTGTCGATGAAGACTGCCTGGCGGGACGGGGGCTTGAACAAGACCGTCGTCGCGCCGGTGTCGCTCATCATCTCCGCTTTCGCGCCGGTCAAGGACGTGCGGCGTACCCTTACGCCGGCGCTGCAGATGGATGAGCGTCCCACCTCCCTTTGGCTCATCGATCTCGGCGGCGGCCGCAACCGGCTCGGTGGATCCGCTTTGACGCAGGTGTACGGTGAGCTGGGCGATGCGCCCGCCGATCTCGACGATCCGCAGCGGTTATTGAATTTCGCCGCCGTGCTCGCGGAACTGCGGGCAGCGAATCTGATCCTCGCCTATCACGACCGTTCGGATGGGGGCCTGTTCACGACGCTGCTCGAGATGGCGTTCGCAGGTCACTGCGGTCTGGACATTGCATTGCCCGCCGCGGCCGGTCCGGCCCTGGCCCAGCTGTTTTCGGAAGAGCTGGGCGCCGTCGTGCAGATCATGGCGGATGACGAGCCGCGTTTTGCGGAAATACTGGCGAAATACGGCCTCACCGCTGCTGGCTTGTATCTCGGGGCGCCGATGAGCGAGCTGCGCGTGCAGATGAAGATTGGGACGGTGGAATTCGATGAGTCGTGGGTCGAACTGCGCCGCGCCTGGTCCGAGACGTCCTGGCGCATGCGGCGGCTGCGCGACGATCCGCAGTGCGCGGATGAGGAGTTTGCCGCGCAGACCGCGCCAGACGATCCGGGCCTGTCGGTTGCATTGACCTTCGACTCCGAAGACGACATAGCCGCGCCGTATATTGCGCGAGGTGTGCGGCCCGCCGTGGCGATCCTTCGAGAGGAGGGCGTCAACAGTAATACTGAAACCGCCGCGATCTTCGATCGCGCGGGCTTCATGCCCCATGATGTGCACATGACCGACCTGCTCTCGGGCCGCCGCAACTTGCATGAGTTCAAGGGACTAGTGGCCTGCGGCGGGTTCTCCTACGGCGACGTGCTTGGCGCGGGCGAGGGCTGGGCGAAGTCGATTCTGTTCCACGAAGCCGTGCGCGAGGAATTCCAACGCTTTTTCGGCCGCTCCGACACCTTCGCGCTCGGAATCTGTAATGGCTGCCAGATGTTTGCCGCGCTCAAGAGCATCATTCCGGGCACGGAACACTGGCCACGGTTCGTCCGCAATCGCAGCGAACAGTACGAGTCGCGCTTTGCGCTCGTGGAAATCCTGCGCTCGCCATCGATCGTGCTCGAGGGGATGGAGGGCTCGGTGCTTCCCATTGCGGTGGCGCATGGGGAAGGACATGCCGAGTTCGCGTCAGCCGCGGCCGCGGAAGCGTGCGCCAGGAGCGGTCTCGTGGGCTTTCGTTACGTGAATCACGACCGGAGCGTGGCGACGAAGTACCCGTTCAATCCAAGCGGCTCGCCGTTCGGAATAGCGGCGCTGGCGAATGCGGATGGCCGTGTGACGATCACGATGCCACATCCCGAACGCTCGGCCCGCTACGTGCAAAACTCCTGGCATCCGCGCCAAGCCGGCGAGTACAGCGGCTGGGCCCGCCTGTTCCGGAACGCGCGCAAATTCGTGGGGTAGCCTTCCACGCCGGCGTGCCGGTCAGTTGCCGCTGGTCTTCAGAAGCGCGTTGAACTGCTGGGTAAGGTAGCTCGAGGTGGCCTGCATCTTCGCCAACATCGTCTCGAGCGCCGTAAACTGCGCCGTATAGGTTGCCTGGACAGCCGCCATACGCTCGTCGAGGTTCGCCGTCTGCGTCTTGATATCGGTCAGAGTCTGCTGCAGCTGCTGATTGCGGGAGGCCAGCGGACCGCCGCTCTGCAGCTGTGTCACGATGTCGTTGTTCAACCTCGTGGCCACTCCGTCGCCGGAAGAGAAGACCTGCGCAACCGCGTCCGGGTTCGCTGCCATCGCCGCATTGAGCTTCGTCGTGTCCACCGCAAGCTTGCCGTCT
>JAQGOC010000234.1 GCA_028293805.1 Gammaproteobacteria bacterium | reverse complement strand
ACAGAAAAAAGCGAACGTCTACAAAGGCCGCATCTCCCGTGTAGAGCCCTCTCTCGAAGCCTGCTTCGTGGACTACGGAGCCCAGCGGCATGGGTTCCTGCCACTGAAGGAAGTCTCGCGCGATTATTTCAGGCAGCAGCCGCAAGGCGGCCGCATGAACATCCGCGAGCTGCTCACCGAAGGCCAGGATCTCATCGTCCAGGTGGAGAAGGAGGAGCGCGGCACCAAGGGCGCCGCCCTCACCACGTTCGTGAGCCTTGCCGGCCGTTTTCTGGTCCTGATGCCGAACAACCCCCGCGCCGGAGGCGTATCGCGCCGCATCGAGGGTGAAGATCGCGACCAGATGCGCGAGGTGATGAACCAGCTTCAGATTCCGGACGGCATGGGTGCCATCGTGCGCACGGCCGGCGTCGGCCGCAGCGCCGAGGAGCTGCAATGGGATCTCGATAACCTCAAGACCCAGTGGGAGCAGATCGCCGAGGCGGCTAAAGACCGCCCCGCCCCGTTCCTCGTCTTTCGCGAGAGCGATGCGGTTACGCGGGCCATGCGCGACTACCTCTCCGATGATATCGGCGAGGTGCTCGTGGACAGCGATGCCGCCTTCCAGAAGGCGCAGGAGTACATGCAGCGCTTCATGCCTACGGAGGCACAGAGGCGGCTGAAGATGTATGCGGACGACATCCCGCTCTTCACTCGCTTCCAGATCGAAAGCCAGATCGAGTCCGCCTACGCTCATAAGGTGTCGCTGCCTTCGGGCGGCAGCATCGTCATCGACTACACGGAAGCCCTGGTATCGATCGACATCAATTCGGCGCGCGCTACCCGCGGCAGCGACATCGAGACCACCGCGACCAATACCAACCTCGAGGCGGCCGACGAGATCTCGCGCCAGTTGCGCATCCGCGACATCGGCGGCCTGATCGTCATCGACTTCATCGATATGGAGTCGACGAAGAATCAGCGCGAGGTGGAAGACCGGCTGCGTGATGCGGTGAAGATGGACCGTGCCCGGATCCAGATCGGCCGCCTGTCGCGCTTCGGGTTGCTCGAGATGTCGCGGCAGCGTCTGCGCCCCTCGCTGGGTGAGTCAAGTCATATCGTCTGCCCGCGATGCGTGGGCATCGGCAGTATCCGCAGCATCGAATCGTTGACGTTGGCCGTGCTGCGACTGATTGGTGAGGAGCTGCGCAAGGACCGGACGTCACGCGTAATCGTGCAGGTGCCGGTCGACGTGGCCACGTACCTCTTCAATGAGAAGCGCGAGTGGCTGCGCACGCTCGAAGACAAGAGCGAAGCCGAGCTCATCATCGTGCCGAACGAGAATATGCAGACGCCGGAGTACTCGATCCGGCGCCTGCGTGACGATGAGGCAGAGCTGCCGGAGAACAAGCAGCTCAGCTACTTGATGCCCACGGCCCCGGAACTCGCGGAGCCCGCCACTGCCCGCGACAAGAAACCTCCGGCGGAGGCCGCAGCCGTCGCGACACTCCTGCCTGCCACGGCGGCGCCCATGATCGTCCATGCGGCACCGGCGCCTGCACCGGTGGCCCCAGCCGAACCCATCCCGAATGGCGGCTTCTGGTCGCGGTTCAAGCGATTGTTCTCCGACGAAGCTCCAGCCGTCGTGCAGCCGGCACCGGAGCCGGTCGTTGCGAAGCCTGCGGCCTCACCGTCAAGAAGCGACGGCCGCCGAGACGGTCGCAGGGAGCACTCACGTAGTAGTCACCGCCATGCCGATTCGGGATCGCGACGAGACCGTGGTGAAGGCCGAGACAACCGCGAGCGGTCGGATAATCGCAGCGCCGGCGGTGGCAACACCGGCGGTGCTCGTGACGGCAGCCGTGATGGTGGTCGTGACGGCGGTAGAGGTCGTGATGCCGGCGGAGGCCGCAGTGAGAGCGGTACTCGTGACCGCTATCGCGACAGAGATCGGGATCAGGACAGGAGGCCGCGGGAGCGTTCCGCTGAGGGTCGCAACGAGCGCGACGTGCAATCCAACCGCGCTGAGCCCACCCGCTCGCCGGACGTGGTGAATCGCCCTATTGAGTCTGCAGCACCATTGGCTTCGCCTTCGGCGGAAGGTCGCGTAGAGGGTGGCGCTCAGGAAGGGATGGATCGCGGTGGAGATCGTCCGGACCGAGGCCCAGGTGGTGAGCCGCGCCGCGGTCGGCGCGGACGACGTCGTGGACGACGCGGGGGTGGCGGAGGCGGCGCGAGAGAAGGCGCTTCCCAAGGCAGTGCGGGCGGTGAATCCGGTGGCGGCAATCGCGAGTATTCGGAGCCGCGAGATCTGACGGCGTTCGAGGCTCAGGCAGGGCGTGCGGCCGAGCAAGCCAACGGCGTGCACGATTCGCGCGAAGGCGCTCATGAGCAGCGCGACTCTGGCGAACAGCGCGAAATGGGCGATCAGCGGGAACCACGCGAGCCCAGAGAAGCGCGTGAGCCGCGGCAACCTCGTGAGCCGAGGGAGTCGCGTGAGCCACGCGAGTCGCGCGAACCGCGTGAGGGCAGAGAGCCGCAGGAACGTGGAGAATCGCGTTCCGAGCAGCACGAATCCTCCCAACAACGCGAGGCATTGCCGCAGCGTGAGCCGGCCCCTCAGCGCGAGAGCTATCAGCGCGAGCCGTCTTCACAACAAGAGCCCTCGCAGCAGAGCGAACGGCCGGCAGAGCACCGTTCAGAACAGCATTCGGAGCACTTTGAGCCGGGCCCTTCCTCCGAAGGAAATGCCGCGCGTCAGACCAAGCCGTTCGTGGTGTGGTCCTCCGCGCCCGCACCGGCGGAGAAGGTTGAACGAGGACCCGAGGAATAAGCGATCGAGATGGCGTGACGCCCCGCTAACGGTGCGTCACGCCCTTACGCCAGTGCAGCTCCGATCGAATCGCCCCGAAAGTCCCTTTTCCGCTCCTGTCTGAGCGCCGACGGATTGCCGGGCACCCAACGGTCGTACCGTTATGTGGTACTCAGGGCTTATTACGCTGCGCGAACGCGCTGACGCAGGTATTGCAGCAGGCCGTGAGAGGCGGCCTCGATGAGATCTAATACTTCTTCGAAGCCATTCGGCCCCCCGTAATACGGGTCCGGAACTTCTGTCACGCCCGCGTCCGGGGCAAATTCGAGGAACAGCTTTACGCGGTCGCGTGTGTGGGCAGAAGCCAGGCGTTGTAGCGCGCGCAGATTTTCGCGGTCCATTGCAAGAATCAGGTCAAACCGCTCAAAGTCGTCGGGCTCCACGACGCGTGCCCGCAAAGGAGACAGGTCGTAGCCCCGGCGGTGAGCCGCATCGATGGTACGGCGGTCCGGAGCGGCGCCGATGTGATACCTCGCCGTCCCCGCGGAATCCACTTCCACCGTCAGCTCGGGTGCGTCACGCGCCGCGACAGCTCGGAAGACCGCCTCCGCTGTCGGCGAGCGGCATATGTTGCCCAAGCATACGAAGAGGATCTTCACGGATCTATTTTACGCTATACCCGCGTCCTTCGAGACATGCGCCCATCGCACGCTGGTACTGCGCACGGCGGCTTTGGTTCTGGTCGGCTGGCACGCCGCCTCCCGACTGCGTGGGATCGAACCCGGACTGGTCCGAGGCCCACTTGTGGCACTCGTACTTATCCTTGCCCTGCTGCTCCTCACTCTGTCCGTTCTTCGGATAAACGAAAACATCATCGCTCGGCGGCGATTGCGTCTGCGCCGCTGCGTCATCACCCGGCGGATCGACCACTTCGTACTCGTTGGCGTCGGCGCGCCACGTGTAGTACGTGTCGTTAGCGTAGTAGTAAGGAACGCCACCGAAGTAGACGGTGGTATACGCCGAGGGAAGGACCGGTACATACACGCCGATCGGCGGGCCCACGACGACGAATCTCGGGCCGCGCGGTTCGTACCAGATGCCGCCCGAGTAGTAGTAGCGGTGGTTGAAGCGGTCGACGGCGAAACGGTCGCGGGGCAGATCGCGGAATTCGTACCCGCGCGAAGGATAGTACTGATTGTGGCCAAAACGCCCGTCCATGTGATCGAAGCCCGGCCGCGGGCCACGGGCACCACGCTCCGGCCCGCCACGCGGCGGATCAGCCTGGGCGGTGGCCACCGCCAGCGCGCAGGCGGCCGCGAAAACCCACTTCGAAATCCACGATCGCTTGTTCATGTCGTTACCCGAGCAATGGCTCATTTCACGCTATAGCCGCGCGCATCCAGACATGCACCGATGGCTCTACGATAGTTCGATGCCCGCTGCTCGATTGCGGCGACCTGCTGTCTGTCCTGCGAGGCGACGACCTGTTGGGTCTGCTGCTGGCGCGCCTGATCACTCGCATTGCCGAGGAGGCCGCCGGCAACGGCTCCGAGGAGCAAACCCGCGCCGGCATCACGCGGACCCGATACGGCCGCGCCGAGGATAGCGCCCGTAAACGCTCCCACGGCGGTGCCCGTACCCGGCGGCGGGCCGGCGGCAACGACGCGGTAACGATCATGCGGCGGCACGTTCGGTCCACTCGGATCGAATCCCGACTGCTTCACCGCCCACAAGTTGCATTCGTAGCGATCGCGCTCCTGCTGATCGGGAGTCTGATTATGCAGCGGGTACGCATAGACGTCCGTGTTCGGTTTATCAACGGGCGGCGGTGCATACACGCGCCGCTGCGGCTGCTCCACACAACCCGTCAGAAACATGACAACGGCAATAGCAGCGGCCGCTACAGCGGCACGTGAGAAGGGTTTGGCTCGAGTTATCATCTTAAGCTTCCATCAGGTGAAGCGGACTGCT
Organism: Gammaproteobacteria bacterium; assembly: GCA_028293805.1. GTDB lineage: Bacteria > Pseudomonadota > Gammaproteobacteria > Steroidobacterales > Steroidobacteraceae > 13-2-20CM-66-19. The sequence goes on along the minus strand of JAQGOC010000234.1, from coordinate 5,202 downwards.
TGCAAGAACGCGACGTACAGGGTTCCGGTTGACAGCTTCGGCGGGTTCCGGTCGACAGCCTCGGCTCGGCCTGCGTCATCATTCGACGCCGGCGAGCGTAGCGAGTTCCGGCCAGGCTCACGCCGCCCGGACGCGCAAAAAAGGGTTCGGGCCTCACGCTCAATTGTGAAGAATTGTCAAACCGGCCCCGCGTCACAGTTCCGCGCGGTTGCTGCCAACTGAAGCCCTGAACAACGCTGGGCTGCGCAATGGTCGTTCCCATGAAGCTCACCGTACGTTAGCCGACCGGAGCTAACTGAGGGCTGAACCCCTCGATTTCCAGCGGCGACACAGGGCGATCAGGAGGTAGGCAGCGCCCCTAGGCGCCGGGCTGGCTCGCGGGCGCCGTCAACGCCAGTACGCGCTCGAAGTCGGCAACCGTGTTCACATCCGGTCCCGGGCGCTCCGCAGCGTCGCCTACGCGGATCTCGAACCCGTGTTCGAGCGCACGCAGCTGCTCCAGTTTTTCGGACATTTCCAGTGCGCTGGGTTGAAGGGCCGCGAGCCGCAGCAGGGCACCGATCCGGTACGCATAGATTCCGACGTGCCGGCGTGATCCGGCAAACACCCGCTGGGTTTCGATGCCGGCAGGAGCACCGTCGCGGCTCCAGGGGATCGGCGCACGGCTGAAGTACAGCGCCCTGCCCTCTGCATCGGTCACCACTTTGACCGCATTTGGGTTGAGGAACTCCTGGATCGATTCGATCCGCGTCGCGAGCGTCGCAACAGCCGCGCGCGGGTGCGATTCCAACAGCTGCGCCACCTGGCCGATGAGGGCAGGAGGCATCAGCGGCTCGTCCCCCTGCACGTTCACGACAATGTCGTCCTCCGGCCAGGACCGCTTGCGCGCGACTTCGGCAATTCGATCCGTCCCGGAGGCGTGAGTCGCCGCCGTCATGATCACCTCCGCGCCAAACGAATGACCCGCACTCACGATCAGCAGGTCGTCGGTGGCGATCAACACGTCGTCCGCTCCGGAAGCGCGCGCTCGCTCATAAACCCACTGCACCATGGGTTTACCGCCGATGGACATGAGAGCCTTCCCCGGAAGCCGCGCTGAGGCGTAGCGCGCGGGGATCACGACACGGAACATGCCGCGGCCGCTTTCAGCGTTCCAGAAGAGGGTCGTCGGCCGCGAGCTGACGAGCTTCCTCCTCCAGCATCACGGGTACGTCATCGCGAATCGGGTAAGCGAGTCGGTCCATGCGGCACACGAGGACCAGCGCCTCGCGCTGGTACTTGAGCGTCCCCTTGCACACGGGACAGGCCAATATCTCGAGCAGGCGCGCATCCATCGAAATCTAACCTCCGGCACTCTAAAGGGAGTCGATCTTACGCTCCACGTGCTCGAGCAGCGCACGTGTTTGCGCTTCGCTGAACGCTGCGGCGGCGGGAACCGACCAGAGCCGTGGATCAGCGAACGAAGCGCATTTTACGGCATCTTTCTCCGTCATGAGTACGGGCAGCGCGTCTTCGAAAGACAGATCGCGCGGCACAAAGGGATGATGGTCCGCAAACGCATGTTCGATGACGTTCAACCCCCGCGCCCGCAGGTCGCGGAAGAAGCGGCCGGGATTGCCGATGCCGGCAACGGCATGCACAGGCCGGTCCCGAAAAAGCTCGAGCGGCCGCGGGGACGCCTCTCCATCGACTCTGAGTGCCTCTCCCGGCACCAGACTCATCTGCAGAGCTCTGGCTAGCCCTGCTCCCCCGCGCTGCAGCGAGGCATGCTCGGCAACGCCGTTAACCACCGCCAGATCCGCCTCCTCCAGTCGGGAAACGGGCTCACGCAGGGGCCCTGCGGGCAGGACGCGGCCGTTGCCGAAGCCTCGCGCCCCGTCGATCACGACGATTTCGCAGTTACGCGCCAGGCGCAGATGTTGCAGCCCATCATCGGCGATGACGACATCGACACCGGCCATAACGAGAGCGCGCGCACCGGCAACGCGATCTCGTGCCACCATCGTGGCACACCCGGTACCGCGGAACAGGAGCAAGGGCTCGTCGCCGACTTCTCGCCAGCTCGACCGTTCATTCACGAGACGAAGGGCATTCTCGGACTGGGATCCATAGCCGCGGGACACGATGCCCACCTTCAGGCCACGCGCCGTCAGGTGCCGCGCAAGCCAGATCACCAACGGCGTCTTGCCGGTTCCCCCCACAGTCAGGTTCCCAACCACCACGACCGGTTTTCCAACGTGATGGGCTCGCAACCAACCGTGCCTATAAGCGCCGCGGCGAGCGCGGACAGCCGCGCCATAAAGCCACGACAGGGGCTGCAGCAGAGAAGGTCGCGCGGTGCCGCGATACCAGACCTTGGTCAGCCGCTGCTCCATTCGCCGCCTTTAATCGCTGAACTGAAGGCGGTGCAGCTGCGAGTATATTCCGCCGAGATTCAGGAGCTCGGAGTGCGTGCCGCTCTCGATGATCTCCCCGGCGTCGAGCACGATGATGCGGTCCGCCTGCTCCACGGTCGACAGCCGGTGAGCGATGATGAATGTAGTGCGGTTGCGGACGAGCTGGACCAACGCGGCCTGGATGTGCCGCTCGGCCTCGGTATCCAGAGCGGAGGTTGCCTCGTCCAGAATGAGAATCGGAGCATCCTTGAGCAGAGCGCGCGCAATGGCTATGCGCTGGCGCTGGCCGCCCGACAGCAACACGCCCCGATCCCCGACGATCGTGTCGAGGCCGGAGGGTTGCTCACGAACGAATTCGGTTACGTGTGCCGCATCCGCGGCACGCTCAATCGCATCGTCCGACACCGCCCTCCCAAATGCGATGTTGTTCCGTATGGTGTCGTTGAACAGCACGACATCCTGGCTCACGACGGCGATCTGCTCGCGCAAGTTACGCAGATCGTACTCACGAGCGTCACGTCCATCGATTCGCACGGAGCCGGACTGCACGTCGTAGAAACGCGGCAGGAGATTGACGAGTGTCGACTTGCCGCTGCCGGAGCGTCCGACGATGGCAATACTCTGGCCGGCAGGCACCCGAAGCGAAATATCACTGAGTGCTGTGCCTTTGCCGCGCTCGTAGGAGAACGACACATGGTCGAACTCCACTTCTCCGCGCACCCGGCCCGCGATGTAACCGCCTCCCTGCGTCTCTACCGGCTCATCCAGAAGCTCGAATAGGCTCTGTCCGGCTGCGATGCCCTGCTGCAAGGCCCCACCCACTCCGACCAGTTCGCGCAATGGCTGCGCGATGCTGACGAGCGCGGTGAAGAACCCGAGCAGATCTCCCATGCTCATGCGCCCCGCAATGGCGTCCGCAATGGCGGTGTACAGCACGAAAGACAGTCCTACCGCCGTCACGAGCTGCACGATGGGGTTCGACAGGCCGCGGGTCAGGATCAGCCTCATGTTCGAGCGCAGGTTGTGGTCGTTTACCGCATCGAACTGCCGGTTGAGATGGTCCTGCGCGTTGTAGACCTTGATGAGCCGGGGCGCCTCGAAACCTTCCTTGGCTACGCGGGTGACGTCGCCTATCGAGTCTTGAATGCGGCGGCTGTAGCGGCGGAAGCGCCGGTTGATCGTCGACACGAGCCCCCCGACGAGCGGGCCCATCGTCAACGCCAATGCGGCGAGCCGCGGGTTGAGCCAGAGAAGATAGCCGATCGAACCGACGATCGTGAGCGTGGTCGTGACGACGCTGATGACGGAATCGGTGGTGGCCTGGCCGATCTGCTCGGTGTTGTAGGTCACCCGCGAGAGCAGCGTGCCCGAGGAGTTCCGGTCGAAGTAGCCGATCGGAAGCTGCAGGATGCGCTGGAAAACCTCGCGCCTGAGCTGCGTCACCACGCGCCGGCCGACGTAGCCCATGAAATACGTCTGCGTGAAATCCCCTAGGCCGCGCAGGATAAACAAACCGACCAGTACGAGCGGCACCCACAGGATGGTGCGCGGATCCCGGTGCGTCAGCGTGTTATCGCCGAATTGCTTGGCCCAGTAGGCGGCGCTCGCCATGGTGGCGGAGTACACGACGCCGCCCAGGATGGCCAGAGCAAACTGTCTGCGGTATGGGCGGACATAGCCGAGCAAGCGCAGGTAGGTGTGCAGAGCGCTCCCGGACCCTGGCTGCGTCGGCCTCTCCACGTAACTCAAGGCCTGCCCGCCGGCCCTTCCTTGACCGTCGCGATGTTGAGCTCGGCGAAGCCGAGACGTCCAAGCACATCCATCGCGGTAATGACGGACTGATGCGTGGCACGCGCGTCCGCGCGGATGGTGACCCTGACTGCGCGATTCGCCCCTGTCTCCTTGAGGAGGGCTGCACGCAGCGTTTCCGGGCTCGAATTGATGAGCTCCTTCTCGTTGACGCGGTAGCTGCCTTCCTGCGTCACCGCGACGACCAGTGGCTCGCCGGCCGGCTTTTGAGTCGGCACCGCGTTCGCCTGCGGGAGATGCACCCGCATGCGGCCCTCGTCGGTGAACCGGCTCGAGAGCATGAAGAACACGACGAGCAACAGCACGACGTCGATGAGGGAGACGACATTGATCTCCGGTTCCTCATGACGGCGCGGCTTCAGATTCATGAACGATTCACGCCGCCGCCGCGGAGGCCGGAGAGCGATGCTCGCGCACGTGCGCGGCCTCGACGGCGTCGGCCATCCGCATCGCGTTCTTTTCCATCTCGACGACGATGCGCTCGACCTTGCCGCGCAGATAGCGGTACGCGATGAGCGAGGGAATGGCGACGCACAGGCCCGCGACAGTTGCGATCAAGGCCTCCGCGATGCCGCCCGACAGGGCTCGCGGGTCGCCCATGCCGCCGGCCTGAATGGCGTTGAATGAACGAATGATGCCCGTGACGGTACCCAGGAGGCCGAGCAGCGGTGAGATGCCCGCGATGGTTCCGAGCGTGTTGAGGAACCGCTCGAGCTCGTACACCACGTGCCGCCCGGTGTCCTCCAGGCGCTCCATCAGGATCTCGCGCGGCCGATGCCGGTTGGCGAGTCCCGCCGCCAGCAGCTTGCCCAAGGGTGAGTTCTGCCCCAGCGCGGCAATGACCTTGTCGTTGACCTGATTGGCCTAGATCAGTTGCCAGACCTTCTGCGGCAGCTCGGGCGGCAACACCCTCCGTTCCTGCAAGGTCCACAGCCGCTCGAGCACGATGGCCGCCGCGGTGATTGAGCAAAGAATAATCGGCCACATCAGCGGGCCG
>JAQGOC010000124.1 GCA_028293805.1 Gammaproteobacteria bacterium | reverse complement strand
CGCATCCGCACGGACTTCATCCAGGGTATGGGCAAGGTGAACGGCAAGTTCGTGATCCTCCTCGCCGTCAATCACGTGCTCGCGGCGGATGAGATGCACGTGCTCACCGAGGCGCAGGGCGCCGCAGTTACCGAATCCTGAGTGGTCAGAGCCTCTCCTGTCTTTCGGGGGTCAGCGCTGCCGGCTGCTGATTCGTGACCGTGGCGACCTGAAGCGGGCCGTGAGGAGGCGTCGATGCATGGATCATGCGACCGCGTTCTCAAGAGTGCGCTGCAGGCCGTGACCTGTATCTCATTGGAGACAGCGCAAAAACGGGGACAATATTGCAATGGAACAGGGTGCGCGAGCGCGGATTCCGCGGCATGGCATCCTGGCACGAGGCAGCGACATGGGAGAACTTTGATGGGCAGTCAGAACGATCCACCCCGCGAGCAGGTCTCGATCCTGGGACCGACATTACGGTTCAAAGGTGAGCTGCATGCAGATGAGGATCTGCTGATACGCGGGCAGATCGAGGGCTCAATCAGCCATTCGCAACGCCTCACGATTTGTCACGAAGGACAGGTGAAGGCAGGTATCACCGGCCAGGTCATTGTCGTGGAGGGCACGGTCGAGGGCGACTTGAACGCCACCACGTCAGTGGCAGTGATGTCGGGCGCCCACCTGACAGGCGACGTCAGCGCCCCAAGCGTCAGCATCGTCGAGGGGGCACATTTCAACGGCAGAGTGCTCATGGAGCCGGGCAAGACAGCCCGTTCCAGTCGGCAGTCGGACGGCCGCCCGGCGCAGTCCGCGGAAGCCGCGCGCGGCGCCCGGTGAGCTATGGGAAAAACAATCATGTCGGTATTTAATGGTCAGAACGGGCGCGCGGGTGACGCGAGCGCTTCCTCGACTGCGGCCGCCGCGGAATCCGCGGCTCCGGCGAGCGCAGGCGCGCCAGGATCCGCTCCGCGCACGGTGATGATCTTAGGGAAGACGCTCAGGTTCAAGGGTGAACTGTCAGCGGACGAGGATCTCGTGCTGTTGGGGCAGGTACATGGCTCGGTCACGCACACGTCGAGTTTGACGATAGGTTTTGGCGGAGTCGTAATCGGTGATGTCCGAGCCCGTGTGATTACGGTTAAAGGCACGGTGGAAGGCGATCTCGAGGCCAGCGAGTCTATTGTCGTCTCGCCCAGTGCGAACGTCGTCGGTGATCTCATCGCACCGCGCGTCAGCGTAGTGGACGGCGCTACATTCAATGGTGCCGTGCGCATGCCGCGTCCGGTAGCTGTTGATTCGGCCAAGACAGGCGCGTCTCCGGCTGCCTCGGCCGCGGGCGAAGGTGTTCTGGCCGACAAGAACGTCGATAAGCTGCTCGGCGCGCCCTAGCATTCGCAGATCGGCTGGCGCGCAGCGGCCGCGCCATATGCGGGGGGCAACTGCGTGCACTCCTCGCAGTCTATGGCTGTCGCCTCACCTGGACTGCGCCCGCACGATTGCGGCTCAGGACGTAATCGAAACGCCGACCCCGGAACGCTATGTTCTTCAGCGTCAGCGCTTTCCACGCGGCAGGCATGACCGCCGGATATTGCGGCATGAGGCCCTCGTCCATGATGCGCAAGCCGGAGAATCCATATAGAAAATTCTGCAGGAAGCCCGCGGACGTCGCCAGGATGTAGGTGGTGTTGTTCAGCGCAGTCTCGCTGCGCACGTTGAAGGGCGGCTTGAGAAACCCGGCCTGCTGCCGCTGCAGCCACCTGGCGGCCTCGGCCGCATCACCCAGTTCCGCGGCTTCCAGGGAGATCATCGCGAGCATCATGGCATTGGCGTCCGGAGCCAATTCCCTGATGGAACGCAACGCGAAGCTGAAGTCGTTGCGCCGCACTTGGGGGCTCATGGCAAGATCCAACTGCGGATACGCCAGGAACGTGAGCGAGCTTCCCATCCAGGTCTGCTTGTCGTGCGGGACGGATGGGTCGAAATCCAGGTGTCGCTGCTCCGCTTCGGAAAACGGGATGTACAGCTTGCGCGCGATCACTTCCCACTCCGGCCTGGGAGTCTGGCCCAGAGCTTGGGCCGCTGCTGTCGCGATCACCAGATTGCGCTGAGCAATCGCATTCGTGAAGGAGTCGTTGTCGACATCGTTGTAAGCCTCGTCGGGGGAGGTTACATGCGTAATTTCGTAACGATCCTCCCCCTGCCGGTAAACGACGCGGCTGGCCCAGAAATCGGCAGTTGCGCCGATCACCGGGTAGCCGTATTGACGCAGCCACGCCAAGTCGTGGGTCGCCAGGTAATACTGCCATTGCGCAATGGCCACATCGCCGTTGATGTGGATTTCCCGCTGCGCGTTTTCGTGCGCGAAATAGGGCGTTTCGTCGCTGCCGGTGGCAGGGTCCGATTCCCACGGAAACATCGCACCCTGATAACCGTGCGCACGGGCGCGCTCCTGCGCCGCCGGTAAAGTCAGGTAGCGGAACATTATTTGCGCCTTCGCGCGCTCCGGGTGCAGAAGCAGCAGCACCGGGAAGTCCCACGAGTCGTTATCCCAAAACACGTGATATAGATAATTCGGACTGAATCCGCAGGCCGCTAACGGCGATGCGCCGTCGGCCGCTGAATTCTCCAGGAGATAGAACAAGTCGGAATGTATAGCCCGCTGCAGGCCGTTGTCGCCGTTGACGAGGATGTCGGACTTCCACAGATCGCGCCACGCCGCGTGCTGCTTCTTCAGCAGAGCGCCCCATCCAACGGTTCGCGCAGCTTTCGCGAGCCGTAGGTCTTCTTCCACGGGTCCGCCCCATTTGTCCTGAGATGCGGCCACGAATTTCGTGAACGCGTAGGATTTGCCTGGCTGGACAGAGCCTTCGACGTTCAGGACGACGAGCTGCGGCGAGCTTTCGACTGTCACGTGCGGGTGTGCAAGCCCGGCAGGCAGCGTGATCGCTGCGGCTTCCGCCATTGCGGCGCCGTTGATGGCGCGGCCGCGAATCCACAACACGCGCTCGGAATCGGAAGCCCCGCTGGCCTCGACCCGCACTTCACCGGGATACCAGATCGCCGCCCGGTTGGCGGCAGTGGCCGTGGCAGGCTTGAGGACCTGGCTCAATACTGCCTTCTCAGGGGGAGGGGGGAGGCCGTAGGTGCTGGCAATGGCCTCCTTCGCCTGTGGCAGTGTCAATTGGGCCAGCGCGAGGCGGTGCGCAAACGCGGGCCAGGGCCGCAAGGTGAAGCGCACCCTTATCTGACCTGCGAAATCGGGAGTGAGACTCAGGGTGGTGACGCCCAGATGCGTAGCGTCCTCGCTGACGAAAGTCGTGACCGCGACACGGGTGGACTTGCGGCCCTCCGCCCAGACATAGCCTGTCGCCAGGGTTCCGCCCTGCATGTCGAGGGTCTGTCGATATTGCCGGAACGCCGTTGGCGTCACGGAGCCGTCGTTTAGCCAGGCGTTGCCGTCGAAGTAGTCTATTTCAGTCCAGCTCGGAATGGCCGCGGGTCGGGAGACATCGCCGGCGGTGTAGTCCATCAGCCCCGCCATTTGTGCCAGCGTGGCCTCGGTCCCGCGCAGCGAGGACTGTGCCGAGAAAAAGCCGTTGGCGAGATACGTGGGAAAATAGAGGGTGAAGTCCTTTTGTGTCGCGCGCAGCTCAAAATCCGACGGCGTGGCAGCCAGGCCAGCCTGGGCGAGCAGCCAACAGGCAAGGAGCGTGAACGTGCAGGGTAGGCCCCGACTCGATCCGGTTCGGACGGGGGTGTCGCCATGTAGGCCCATTGTCAAAACATCCTCGGCAGAAACAGGCAGAACACCAATACGCACGCGAAAAAGAGCAGCAGCACGCCGATCTGCCACGCAGGCAAGGGCTGCGCGGGCGCGGCCGCCGGTGCGGGCGCCGCGGGGCTTGGGAACAGCAGGCTGAGGATGTAACCCAGCGAGAGCGTGGTGCCGCCCCCGATGGCATTCCACCAGAACCAGAAAACATTGGGAAAAAACAGCCACAGGGCGAGATTGACCGCCACGCCGGCGAGCACCGCAACGTTCGCGGCGAGGGGTCTCACCCGGGGCAGCAGCGTGAGCAGAAAAATCCCGAGTATGGGGCCGTACGTCAGGGAGCCGATCTTGTTGATCGCCTCGATTGCGGTGGCCGCGATGTTGCCGGCAAAGAACCCGAACAACATCGTCAGAACACCCCAGCCAAGCAGCACGGACTTGCTGCACGAGACGTATTTTTCCTTGGGGATGGCGCACAGGGGGGCGATGAAGTCCTCCATCGTCACGGCCGTGAGGGAGTTGAGAGTCGAGCTGTAGGCGGACATCCAGGCCGCGATCAGCGCCACCACGATGATGCCGACGATACCGTGCGGCAGGTAGTTGGCGATGAATACCGGGATCATCAGATCCGGCTTGTCCGCGGGAATGCTGGCGCGAAACTCCGGATTGGCGAGCACGAAGGCTCCCAAAACCAGCCCACCGAGGCAGTACGCGAGCGTGATCGGGAAGCGCAGCAGGCCATTGAACAGCAGCAGCCGCGACACGGTGGCTTGATCCCGTGCGGCCAGTATGCGCTGCGCCTGAGTCTGATCGGTGCCGTAGTACGCGGTATACAGGAACAGGCCGCCGAGCAACATCGGCCAGAATCCGTACTGGCGCCCGTCGAAGCCGAAGTTGCCGAAATCCACCACCTGCAGGCGGCGGTGATCGAGATGGCCGAGGAATGCCTGCCAGCCGCCGATGTCGTTGAGCGCCGTGGCCATGATGATCACGATGCCGAGCAGCTTGATGATCATCTGCGCGACTTCGCTGTACACGATGGCTTTCAGGCCGCCCTTGAGGGAGTAGACGATCGTGACGCCGCCCAGAACCAGCATGGTCTGCCAGAACGGCAAACGCAGAATGGATGCGAGGACCAGCGCGATCACATAAATGGTGACCCCGGTGCCGAGCGCGCGACTGAAGATGAACAGGGTGCTCAGGAGACGCCGGGATTCCTTGCCGAAGCGGCGCTCCAGGAACGAGTAGACGCTGACCACACCGGAACGATGCAGCAGTGGCCCGATGACCGCCAGGAGAGGGATCATCGCCAGGGGCACGGCGAGCTCGTACGTCAGCCATTGCATGCCGCCTCCGGCGCGCAGGCCCACGAAGGCGGGTGCGGAGACAAAGCTGACCGCGGACAGTTGTGTTGCCATGGTGGACATGCCGAGCGGAAACCAGCCCAGCGAGCGACCACCCAGGAAATAATCCGCGCCCGCCGCGTTGCGCTTGAAACGCATTCCGAGCCAGAGCATCGCGCCGAAATACAGCGCGACGAGCGCGTAGTCGAGTCCGTTCATCGCTGGGCTCAGGTTCCGTGGGGCCGGCCGGCCGACCCCACAGTCCGATCAGATGCGGCTAGAAGTCATACGTCAACCGGGCAGTCACACGGCGGGGCAACACCTGGCGGCCGATGAAGTACGCCTGGCCGGCATTCTGCAGCGTACCCTGACGGGGGGAGCCCTCAGAGACGGCGTCGCTGTCGAAGAGATTGTAAACGCTCACGCCAATTCTGGCCCGGTCGCCCCCGGCAAACGTACGCGCATAGCCGACGTCGAGCCTGACGATATGGTACCCGGGCAGCTTGATATTGTTCAGGTCCGAGGTAAAGGTTCGTCCCGTATAGGTATCGAAAATAGACGCATCGAACCCGCTGTGACGAAAGTAGAAGCCGGCGTTTGCCATGACGTTCGGCTGGCGCTGCATGTCGTTTCCCACGCAGTTCGTACAAGCGGCCACCGGCGTGTACTGCGTGTACCTGTCATGCTCGTATGTTGCGTTGCTCTCGAACGAGACAAAGTTGGTCAGGCGCACGTTGAAAGTGCCTTCCGTGCCGTAAGAGCGCGTCGAAATCAGATTGGTGACTTCGATGGGCGCGCTGCCAGGCGTGGCACCATTGATGAAGTTGATATTGCGGCGGTTCGACAGCGTGGAGTAGAAAGCGGCGATGGTCGCTGAGATGCGGTTGCCGGAGAATTTGAACCCGGTTTCGGCCTGCTTGATGATCTCCGCCTGAAACGATTGCACGTCATTTGCCGAGTCGATCTGCACCGTATTCAGATTCGGCATGAAAAAGCCGCGCGATGCGTTCACGAACAGGCTGCGATGCTCGTCGAGCTTGTAGAGCGCGCCTCCCGCGACCGCCCACGCAGTCGGATTGACCGTGCCAGACAGAAAATGCCCGTTACCCCAGCTGACTTGCGACAGCAGTGGTGACAGATTCGCGGTGGTATCAGTCGTGTACGTTGCAGCCTGCTCCCGCCGCACGTTGCCGGTCAGAGTCTCAATGCGACCACCGAGGTCCAGCACCCAATTGCCGACTTCCATCTGGTCGGCAAGATACCCGGCGGTGCGCCGCGCGTCGTAGTAATTGTTGGTATATCCCAGTCCCGCGTCCACCATGCCGTTGCGCGAGACGATGGTCTGGGCGCCCGTAGCCGTATTCGTCACGGTTACGTTGATCAGTCGCGGTGAATTGTCGAAGTCCCCGATATAGGAATAGGTGAGGTCGTAGTCCCGGGCGCTGGTTTTGCCCCAGAAGCCGCCCACCGTGAAGTGGTGCGCCCAGTCACCCGTTAGGAGCTCTTTGGTGATGTCGAGCTCGCCGGTGGCCGTGGTCAGGGGCCGGTCGCGATCGGTCACCCGATCGCCCCACAAAAGGTAGTTCGCCGGCACCGGTTTGCCGCTGTCGGCGTACGTGAACGCTCCGGTGTATGCACTGGGATTGTAGCCGTAGGACTGCAGAAAGGCCGCCTGGGTGGTCGGCAGGTTCGTGATGTTGTCCCCACCGGCGAACAGGGCAAAGGTGTGGTGATAGTTCGCCAGGTTTCCGCGCCCATTGAACGCCCAGCCGTCGCCGAGATCTTTCTTGAAATCGATGCCGACGGAGCCGCCGCGGGTGGCGGCGCCATCCTTGACCTGTGTGTTGAACGTACCGCCAGGCGTCAGGTAGGACATGTTATCCAGGGCCGCCGTCTCGGTCGTGGAAATGAGATGGCCATTGTTGCCGCGGGCGAGCTGATAGCCCTTGGTCAGCGGGATGTCGCCGTAAAACTGATCCTTGTCGTCGATGGCCTGGAAGTAGATCTTCACCTCGCCGGAGTCGAATTGCCGCTTGAGGTTGCCACGCAACTGGTAGCCATCGGTCGGAAAGCCAGTAACCAGCGGACCGTTGTCGTAGCGATAGAAGCCGGAGACCGCGTAGTACAGATTGTTGGCGATGGGCCCGCTGGCCGCAAAATCTCCGCGGATGCGACTGTGGTCGGAAACCTCGAGCTGGCCCACGCCGGTGGTCGTGTCCGAGCCGGTCTTGTCGATGAAGTTGATCACCCCGCCGATACCGCCGCCGCCGAACAGGTTCGACACGCCGCCGCGCACGAATTCGAGGCGGTCGATGCCAAGGTCGGTTCGATAGTAGACATCCGGAGCCGACGAATTCAGGCCCATGCTGCCGATGACCGGCATCCCGTTGAACTCCAACGGTGTGAACTGGTATTGCCCGGCCGAAGGCAGGCCGGCGACGAAGATATTGGCCGCCACCTCGCCGCCGCCACCCTCGGCCTTGAGAGCGGGCACGGTGCTGAGAATGTCGGCAGGGCCGTTGGCGGCGAGCGATTGCAGCCGGTCCGAGGAAATGCTGGTCGCCACCAGCGGAGTCTTCAGGTCGGTGCGGGCTCTGCTGGTCCCGGTGACGATCACCGTGTCGAGCGCCTGGGTGTCCGTGTCGGACTTGGAATCGTTTCCGGAAGAGCCGGGCGCAGTCTGCGCCTGCACGGGCCCTGCAACAAAAAACGTCGCGGCCACGGCCGCCGCCGCCATGCCACTTGAATACAGCTTGGAATTTTCCACGTCATTTTCCCCCTACAGTTGAAGAGCGCCCGCGCCAACATCGCCCCGGGCGTCACGATCGATTGCCTGGCTGTCGGCAGCGCGGAGGCAGCCAAAGCGGTGTTTGCGGGTGCACGGCGAACGCCGGCACCACGGTGAAAGATTGGATTGCAGTCGAGAATTCAATGCGCCCCCCCGAAGCCCGCAGCCGGCGCAGCGGCTCTTGCAAAGATCGTGTTCTGCCGACCGCTAAGCGCGTGCAATGACCGTCGCGCCGCCCACTCGCAGCGTATCGGCGGACGCCAGTGAGGCGCCGCACGCAAATATTAGTAGGCCAAAAACGTTTTTGTCAATTGGCCGCGGGAGCTCGGACGCGCCACGCCCGGGTTGGCGCACATTGGGCTGGGTGCGTCCCGGCGGGGGTGGGGGACTGTTGACTGGGGCACGAGGCGGGCTCGCCGCGAGCCGTAGCCCGACGACTTGCTATGATTTTTAAATGTCCATACATTCATCGAAGTGAGCACCGCCAGCATCAATCTGCCGACTCCCGATGTCAGAAGGGACGCCCCATGATCACGCTGGTGGCGGATATCGGCGGCACGCGCATCAAAATGGGGATAACGAAAGATCAAACCCTGCTGGCGCAGCGGTCCATCGAGGCTCGTTCGCATGAAGGACTGGAGCCGCAGTTGCCGCGCATCGCGGCGGCATTCGCATCCATGTGCGCCGAGGCGGGGATCCAGTACGCCGACTGTTGCGCGCTGGGTGTTGCGTTTCCAAGCGTGATCGAGCTGGAGACGGGCCGCGTATTGACGACATTCGGCAAGTATCTGGACGCGCCGCAGCTCGATCTGCCCCGTTGGGCTCGCGAGGCATTCCAGTTGCCGCTGGTCATGGAAAACGATGCCCGGGTGGCGCAACTCGGTGAATGGCAGGCTGGCGCAGGCCGCGGCTGCGACGATTTCGTGATGGTGACGCTGGGCACCGGTCTGGGAACATCAGCACTCATGGGGGGGCAACTCGTGCGGGGGACGCATGGGCAGGCAGGAATATTCGGAGGCCATATCACGGTTCGGCAAGGTGGCAGGCCCTGTATCTGCGGTAACCGCGGTTGCGCCGAAGCTGAAGCCTCGACGGCCGTGCTGCCGATGATCGCCCGGGAGCATCGGGATTTCCCAAGCAGCGGCCTGCGTTCACTGGATGTTATCGACTACGCGGCCGTCTTTCGCCTCGCACGTGACCATGATGTGTGCGCGGTCGCTTTGCGCGCGCACAGCATTGAAGTCTGGTCGGCACTGATCGTGAGCCTCATTCATGTTTTCGATCCGGAGCGGGTCATCATCGGCGGTGGAATCATGTCCGGTGCCGCGGACTGCATTGCGGACCTGGCCCGCAGCGTCCGTGCTCGCGCCCACACGCCATGGGGGCACGTCGAAATAGCACCCGCGCTGTTGGGTGATGCCGCCGCCCTGATCGGGGCAGAGTTTCTGGTCCGCGAAAAAAGAGCTCCGTCCAGGCAATGAGAACGCCCAACTACGACAAATTTCCGACTATTGAAGTACCTGGCGCGAGCCGGGATGCGTGGCGCGGATGGGACGGCGTTGGCGCGCGCCTGCGTGAGGCGCTGGCCTCAGCTGGAACGGGGAAGCGGCCGGCGGTTCTGGCCATCGAGAGCTACGTGGGGGTGTTCGACGAGGAGATCCAGAACAGATTATGCGGCCACTTCGACGGGGCGCTGTGGATTGCGGCGCGTGATGCCATGCTGGCACCTGTGGACATCGAGCGCCTGGTCGCCCCCGATCTCGGCGGCGACGACCCGATCTTTGGCTACCTGACCCGGCTGACTCTCGAGGACTTTTTCTCGCCCGAGAAGATCGAGTCCCTGCGGGCCGTCATCGCCCGTTCTACCGGGCCCATAGTGGTCTTCGGCGCGGGTGCGAGTTTGATTGTCCCCGCGCCCTGTGTTCTGGTTTATGCGGATTTGCCGCGCTGGGAGGCGCAACTGCGCCAGCGCCGCGATGAGATCTCGAATCTTGGCGTCGAGAACCGCTCTGTGAAAGCCTCCCTGCAGTACAAGCGTTCGTTCTTCATAGATTGGCGCGTCTGCGATCGTCACAAGCAGCGCACGTTGGATCGATGGGATTTCCTGCTCGATACCTGCGTGAGTAACGATCCGAAGCTCGTGGACGGTAACGCCTTGCGCGGCGCGCTTTCTCACTGCACGACGCGCCCCTTTCGTGTCGTGCCATTTTTCGATCCAGGGCCGTGGGGTGGACAGTGGATGAAGGAGGTATGTGATCTCGACAGAACCCAAGCCAACTTCGCCTGGTGTTTCGATTGCGTACCGGAGGAAAACAGCCTGCGCCTGAAATTCGGCGAGGTGTGCGTGGAGATTCCGGCAATCGATCTCGTGTTCGCCCAGCCGCGCGCGTTGCTGGGCGAACCGGTCCATGGGCGTTTTGGTCCGGAGTTCCCGCTGCGTTTCGACTTTCTCGACACGATGGGGGGTGGAAATCTGTCCCTGCAGGTGCATCCGCTCACTGAATACATCCAGCAACACTTCGGAATGCGTTACACGCAGGACGAAAGCTATTACATGCTCGACGCGAAGCCGGGTGCGGTGGTTTACCTGGGGCGCCGCAAAGATGTTGCACTCGCCGATATGATCGCCGATCTGCAGGCGGCACAGTGCGGCGCACGAGCCTACGAGGCCGAGCACTATGTCGCCCGCTTCGCCGCGCGCAAGCACGATCATTTTCTCATTCCGGCCGGGACTCTGCATTGTTCGGGCCAGGATTGCATGGTGCTCGAAATCAGCGCCACGCCTTACATATTCACGTTCAAGCTCTGGGATTGGGGCAGGCTCGGTCTCGACGGACAACCCCGTCCCATCAACATCGGGCGCGGCAAGGAAAACATTTGTTGGGACCGCGATGAAGACTATGCAGCCACGCGCTTGATCAATCAGATGAGCGAAGTGGCGCGCGGCGCAGGATGGCGCGAGGAGCGTACGGGGTTGCATGAGGCGGGATTCATCGAGACTCGGCGTCACTGGTTCGCGGGCGCCGCGCCCCATGATACCGGGGGAGAGCGCTCGGGGAGCGTCAACGTGCTCAATCTCGTCGAGGGCGAGGAAGCCGTTGTCGAGAGTCCTGACGGAGCGTTTGCGCCGTTCGTCATCCACTATGCGGAGACATTCATCGTTCCGGCTGCCGTGGGACGTTACTCCATCCGTCCCCATGGCCGAGCCGAGGCAACGGAATGTGCCACCATCAAAGCCTCGGTCCGATGTCGGCCCTGAATGGCCGGGCGGGACTACCCATGACAAGCGCTCCCACGGGGCATCTGCTGGCCTACGTATCGCTGGTCGCGGCCACGGGCGGGTTTCTATTCGGCTATGACACGGCGGTGATCAACGGCGCGAACCCCTACATCAGCGCGTATTTCAGTTTAGATCCGCTGCAGGAGGGGCTTACAGGAGCGAGCGCCATTCTCGGCTGTATTCCAGGAGCGCTCATTGGAGGGTTCCTGAGTGACCGCTCCGGACGCAAGAAGGTGCTGTTTGTTTGCGCTCTATTGTTTGCGATTTCCGGAATCGCGTCGGCCTTGCCGACCACCTTCGCGGCGTTTCTCAGCGCGCGTTTTCTCGGCGGCATCGCGATCGGCATCTCTTCAATGGTGTGTCCGGTCTACATCGGTGAGTGCGCACCCGCGGCCGTGCGGGGTCGGCTCGGAACGCTGTTTCAACTGGGAATCGTGGTCGGAATTTTTCTCACTTTTTTCCTCAACGCCGCCATTCAGGGGTCCGGAGACCACGCGTGGAACGTGGCCTTCGGGTGGCGCTGGATGCTCGCGGCCGAAGTGTTGCCTGCAGGTCTGCTTCTCTATGTGCTCCCGCGCTCTCCGGAGAGCCCTCGCTGGCTGATCCAAAAAGGCCGCGACGACGAGGCCCGCGGGATTCTGACGCATTGGGTGGATTCCGCCGCTATCGAGAGCGAGGTTGCAGGGATACGTGCGGTTGCCGAGAGGGAAACCGGACATCTTTCCGAACTGTTTGCGCGCCGCTTCCGCCGTCCCCTCATCATCGCCGTCGGGATTGCGGTAGTGGCGCAACTGAGTGGCATCAATGCCGTCATGTACTACTCGACCAGGATTTTCACGGCGGCGGGGGTCGGTATCGGGGACGCATTCACCGCGACAGTGCTGATCGGGTTCGTCAACCTCGTCTTCACGCTGGCGGCAGTGTCATTGGTGGATCGCGCGGGGCGGCGTCTGCTGCTGTTGATCGGACTGCTGCTGCAGGTGCTGTCCTTGTCGGCGGTCGCGTGGCTGCTGGCGAGCCACGCGACCGGTGCACCTTTGCTGGTCGCCATCCTGATATTCATTGCCTCCTTTGCCATCGCACTCGGGCCGATCCCGTGGCTGCTCGGCTCGGAAGTCTTCCCCGCAAAAATTCGCGGCCGGGCCATGTCGCTGGTCAGCTTTTCGGTCTGGGTGTCTTGTTACGCGGTCGCGCAGACATTCCCCATGTTGAACGACAGCCCGGCCATCGGTCCGGCGAAAACGTTCTGCATCTATGCGGCGGTGAGCGCGGCGGGACTCATCTTTACCTATTTCTGGGTCCCTGAAACCAAGGGGCGCACGCTTGAAGAGATCGAGACCTCCTGGAGCAGCGCAGTGCCGGCCGGAAAATAGGTGCCATGAGGGCGCCTCATCGGCGCGGGCAATCGGATTTGCGCGGCACGAGCACCACCGGTTCCAGATAGTGGATGTCCCCGGGCTTGACCTCGCCGCGAATCAGGCGCAGCAGGCTCTGCCCGATGTGGCGTCCGTTGTCGAATACGGCATGATCGATCGTCGTCAACGGCGGATCGGAGAATGCCGAGGCGCTCGAGTTACCGTAGCCGACGATGGATATCTCCTTGCCAACTTCGATGCCGCGCTCACGACAGGCGGCAATGGCACCGATGGCCATCGCGTCGGTGGCGCACACGATCGCACTCGGCGGTATCGCGGAAACCAGGAGCGAGCGGCACAGGGCGTAGCCGCTCACTTCGCTCAGGTCGCCGTTCAACATCAGCAGCCGGTCCGGTGCGATGCGCTGCCTGGCGAGCGCGCGGCTATAGCCCTTTTCGCGCAGCCGTACGAAGTTGTATTCGAGCGGGCCGTTGAGCAGCGCGATGCGCCGGTGACCGAACTCGATCTGCCGCAGGGTGGCGAGATAGAATGCCTTCTCGTTGTCCGTATCGACCCAGGCGTACGGTTCGGGCGTCTCGGTGCGTCCATAGGTCACGAAAGGAATGTGCGCCTTGCGCACGAGCTCGACACGAGCGTCGGTGACTCTCGTGCGCACCAGCAGCAGGGCGTCCACCCAGCCGCCCTTGATGAAATTCTCGTAGAGCGCCGCCTCGCGTTCGTGATCGTTGCGCGTCTGCATGGTCGCAATGAGCGCGTAGCCGCCATTCTCGAGCTCGACTTCCACCCCGCCCAGCAGGCTCGAAGCAACCGAATCGACGAACTTCACCCCGTCGGCGGCGGCGGGCAGGATGACGCCGACCAGGGAGGTCTTGCCGGATTTCAGGCGCCGCGCGCCCGGATTCGGCCGATAACCGATCTCGCGCGCGCGTTTGAGGACGCGTTGCTTGGTGTCTGCCGAGACGTCCTCGTAGCCGTTGAGCGCTCTCGACACTGTCGAGATCGAGAGCCCGAGGTCGCGGGCAAGAAGCACGATCGACATATCACTCCGCAGGCTTGATGGTAACCATGGGTCAAGTCTAATCGAAGCCGCCCGCCGCCGCCGCACCCCCGTCGCGGCTCATTGACAAAAACGTTTTTGCTCGCCTATTCTTTAATTGCAGACAGCGCCGGCAGGCGTGGAGCGTTAGCGGGGGGCTTACGGAACGATGGAATTCGCTTCGCTGCAGACGCGTTGCCCACAACTTCCGTGCGGCGGCGGTGAAGGCGCCTCGAACATCATTGCGTCGTCAGGATATCGCGCAGCTGGTTGGAGGCGCGTGCCGCGCGAGATTGGGCAGCGCTATCGCGGCGTAGGACCTTCCAATTCATTGTTGACTACAAGGGATGCTGGCTGATGACGCAGGATAAGCTCGACCGACGGGCGCGGGAGATTCTGATTGCGAACGATCGAGGGGGATACACCGTTCCGAATGGACGCGTGTACCCTTTCCAATGGAACTGGGATTCGGCATTCGTCTCGATGGGGTTCGCCGCATTCGATGCGGCGCGTGGGTGGCGCGAGATCGAAACCCTGTTCGCAGGCCAGTGGGAAGACGGATTTCTGCCGCACATCGTCTTCTGGAAGGATGATGCCGGTTACTTCCCCGGGCCTGCGGTCTGGGCTACCGGCCATACACCGCCGACTTCCGGCATTACTCAGCCACCCGTAGCGGCCAGCGCGGTGCGGGCGCTCTGGGAGCGCGGCGACCAGGCCCGCTTCCGGCCGCATCTCGAGAGGCTCTTCCCCAAACTGCTCGCCTGGCATCGCTGGATCGCACGGGTGCGGGATCCGCTGGGCCAGGGGTTGGCCGTCATCGTGCATCCCTGGGAGTCCGGCCGTGACAACTCTCCGGAGTGGGATGGACCTTCGGAGCTGATCGACACCTCGCGAGTCGGGTCGTACGAGCGGCGCGACACGAGCCATCTCGACCAGAGCATGCGGCCGACCAAGCTCGATTACGATCGCTATGTTGCCCTGGTGCAATTCGGGCGCGCGTTGGGCTGGAACCACGAGCGCATTGGGCAGGAAAGTCCGTTTCGCGTCGTCGATGTCGGCACGACCATGATTCTGCTGCGCGCGAATCGCGATCTGCTCGCGCTTGCGGAGGTGTTGCAGTGTCGGGCCGAAGCCGAGGAGTTGCGGCGTAGCGTGGCTCGAGCGGAGAACGGGATTTCCTGGTTATGGAACGAGAGGGTAGGGGCGTACTGCTCCCGCGACTTGATCACGGGCGAGTCGGCGGATGTGGTGACGAGCGCCTCGTTTCTGTCCTTTTACGCCGGGGTTCGCAACGAGGACCGCGATCGGCGGCTGCTCGAGCATCTGGAGCGGATCGGGCGGCGCGTGAAATACCTGGTCCCGAGCCTCGACCCGGTCAGCACGCGATTCGATTCCATCCGCTACTGGCGCGGTCCGGTGTGGGCCGTCATCAACTATCTCATTGGCAGCGGGCTGACCGCCGCGGGCCATGCGCAGTGGGGCGAGCGGATCCGCGCCGACACCGGCAAGCTGCTCGAGCAGGCCGGCATGTACGAATACTTTTGTCCGCTGACGGGCCGCGGCATCGGCGGCGACGATTTCTCGTGGACCGCAGCTGTGTGGCTGCATTGGGCCCGCGGGGTCGAGCGCGATTCCGCCCACGCCGTGTCGGGTGCCGGCCCATGAACAGCGCATCGCGGCAAGGCTTCCGAAAGAGGTAACTACCGTTTCCCCGGCCATCTTCATAGCGCTGCTCTGGAGCGCGACCGTTGCTGGGGCGCAGGCAGCGCCCCCGGACCGCTGCGCCGCGCTGCTTGAAAAGCGCCTGCCAACGGATGCCACTTTCAGCGCGACGGCGGTCGCTGCGGGAACGTTCGAGGCGCCGGATGGCGCTCGGTACGAGGTGCCCGCCTTCTGCCGTGTTCGCGGGGAACTGAAGGGGGGGGCGGACTCGCAGGTCGCATTTGAATTGTGGTTACCTGCGAGCGGCTGGAGTGGCCGCTACTACCAGCTTGGCAACGGGGGCTTCGCGGGCAACATTCCATACGCGGCGCTTGCTGCTGAGCTGCGAGTGAGGAACGCCGGAGCGGCGACGGATACCGGCCATCATGGAGACGGCTTCGATGCGAGCTGGGCGTATGGACACCCCGAGAGAGTTGTCGATTACGGCTATCGGTCGGTGCGGTCGACGGCGTTAGCGACGCAGGCTTTGCTCCAGTTCTACTACGGTATGGCGGCCCGCCACCGATATTTTGCAGGCTGCTCGAACGGAGGGCGGCAGGCGCTCATGGCGGCGCAACGCTATCCGCAGCTATGGGATGGCATTTTGGCCGGCGCGCCGGCTTACGACTGGACCCGCCAACTCGCCACCTTTGCCTCGATTCAACACACGTTGCGCGACGCTCGCGGCAGCTGGATCGACTCTGCGCAGCTTCCCGCGATTGAACGTGCGGCCATTGCCTCGTGCAAGCCTCGGGCACAGGTGGTGGACGGGATTCCAAGAGACCCGCTCGCGTGCCATTTCAATCCCCGGGTCCTCTCATGCAAAGGAGCGCGGACCGCTGATTGTCTGACTTCGCGGCAGGTTGCGGCCCTGGAGGCGATCCAGAGTGGGCCCCGCGCCGCCGACGGGCGGGCTCGATATTTCGGCTTCGAGCCGACCACCGCTGCGGTGGCCGATAACTGGCAGCGTTGGATTGTGAATCCGGACCCGCGAGCCAACTCTCAACTCACCTTCGCGGAGCAGTTCTATCGTCACTTCGTGTTCGGCCGCGCCGATTGGACGATCCAGAGCTTCGCTGGCGGGCGCGATTTCGCGCTGGCGAGCGAGTCGTCAACCGCCGGCGAGGCGCTCACGAGACTGCTCGACGCGACGGACACCGATCTGGGCGAGCTGGATCGGCACGGTGCCAAGCTCCTGATGTATTTCGGCTGGGCCGATGCGGTGATTGCGCCACGTGCAGGGGTCGATTACTACCGGCGCGTGAGCCGCAGGCTCGGGGGCTTTGCGACGGCACAGCGCTTTTTCCGGCTGTTCATGGTGCCTGGCATGACGCACTGCCAAGGGGGGCCGGCGCCGAACGCCTTCGGCCAATCCCCGGTTTCCCCGGGACTGAGCGACGATGCACGGCATGACATTCGGCGTGCGCTCGAGGCCTGGGTTGAAGGGGATATCGCCCCGAACAGCCTCGTAGCGGCGAAGTACGTGCGTGACGACCCCCGGCAGGGGCTTGTAGCGACCCAACTGTTGTGTCCATTCCCGCAACACGCCAGCCTCGGGCGCGCGGGTGATCCGCGGCAAGCTGACAATTACGTGTGCGTCGAGCCTTGAGGGGGGAAACATGAGCTCAGTCGAAGCGCGCGAGCTGGTCGAATCCCGCGGGAAACCCTCGCACTATCCCTGGATTCTCCTGGGCCTGCTGTGGCTCGTGGCGTTCCTGAATTCCGCCGACCGGGCAATCGTGATCGCGGTGATGCCGCAGCTGCGCGCGGAGTTCGGTCTCAACCCGACCCAGCTTGCGCTCATCAGCTCCGCATTTTTCTGGATCTATGCCGTTGCTGCTTTTCTTTCGGGGCGCCTCGGTGACCGGGCGCGCCGCTCCAGCGTCATTCTCGGCGGCCTGGCGTTCTGGAGCGTCGCGACCGGCTTCGCATCCCTGTCAACGGGGTTTGCGATGCTGATCGCTCTGCGCGGGGTGGTAGCCCTGGGAGAATCGACCTATTTTCCCGCGGCCACCGCCCTGATCAGCGATTGGCATGAGCCACAGAAGCGCAGTCGTGCGCTGTCCTTGCATCAGACAGGCGTCTTCGCAGGCGCCGGTCTGGGCGCCTTGACCTCCGGCCTGCTCGCCGACCGGTTCGGCTGGCGTATTCCATTTCTGGTTTACGCAGCTGCGGGATTGGCAGTGTGCGCGGTCCTGCGCAAGTGGGTACGTGACGCACCGGCTCGAAGGACGGCATCAGCAGTAACCACTCGGACGGCTGTAGCCAGCCCCCTGCGGATTGTGCTTTCCCGGCCGCCCGCGTTGTATCTGTGCGCGATCTTCTTCCTTGCCACCGGCGCATCCACCGGACTTACCGTATGGGCGCCTACCTATGTACACGACGCGCTCGGCCTGAATCTCGGCGACTCGGCGCTGTACGGCTCTGCAACCATCAACACCGCTGGCTTTCTGTCCGTGCCATTCGGCGGCTTTCTCGCCGACTGGTTGACCAGGCGTACGGCCATTGGCCGTTTCTATGCTCTAGCGATCGGTCTCACTCTCGCGGCCGTGTGCCTGCTTCCGCTGATATTGGCGGGTTCGGCGATTACCGTCGGTCTGGTGCTGCTGGCCTCCAGTATTGGCAAGGGACTCTTCGATGGTTGCATCTACGCGTCGATGCACGATGTGGTGCCACCAGAAGCGCGCGCCACGGCGGTTGGATTGATGACCATGATCGGCTTCTTCGGCGCAGGCATCACCCCGATTTTCGTTGCCAAAGCGGCCGAGCGCTTTGGCATGGCAGCGGGAATCACCTCGCTCACGGTCCTATACTTCATCGCGGTCGCGATTCTGCTTGCCACCCGAGCCGTCACACGGCGCACGGTTCTAGAGACGCGACAGCTCGAAACAGGAAGATGATATGAACGCTCCGAGACCTGCAGCACTGGTCCTCAATGCGCCGCGCGCGCTCGCATTCGAGCCGGTGGAGCAGACAGCCCTCGGCCCCGAGGAAGTCCGCATTCGAACTCTCTTTTCCGGTGTGAGCGCGGGAACGGAGCTGTCGCAGTATCGCGGTACGAATCCGTTCATGCACCGGCAATGGGATGCGCAAATGCGCCTCTTCAAGACTGGGGCCGCTCCCAGCTGGCCCTATCCGGTTCGCAATCTCGGCTACGAAGAAGTGGGCGAGATCATCGAAGTCGGCAGTGGCGTGCACGACATCCGACCCGGACAGCTTGTGTTCGGGACGTGGGGTCATCGCACGCATCACGTCGCGCACCGAGACTACGCCCGTGATCGAATGTTGCCTGAAGACTGCGATCCGCGCATCGGCATGTTCTCGCACATTGGTGCCGTGGCGCTGAATGGCGTGCACGATGCTGCCATCCGGGTAGGCGACCTCGTCGTCGTCTTTGGACTGGGCGTTCCCGGTCAGATAGTGGCCCAGGCCGCGCGCGCATCAGGCGCCACAGTCATAGGTGTCGATCCAGTAAAGGCGCGCCGCGACATGGCGCTGCGGCTCGGCGCAGACCGCGTACTCGATCCCACAGAGACTCCGATCGCGGACACCATAAAGTCCGAGACGGGAGGGCGCGGCGCGGATGTCTGCATCGAGGTGTCGGGCGCTGCACCGGCGCTCTCGGAGGCGATTCGCACGGTGGCGTACTCCAGTCGCGTGGTTGCCATGGGATTTTTTCAAGGCGAAGCGCGTGGACTGCAGTTGGGGGAAGAGTTTCACCACAACCGTGTGGAGCTGGTGTGCTCTCAGATTTCCGGAGTATCGCCCGCGGCGAGTCACCGTTGGAGCAAGCTGCGACTGTGGCAGAGCGCGGTACGCCTCCAATACGAGAAGCGGCTGAACCTGACTGCGCTGATCACCCACAGTGTTACGTTCGAGGAAGCACCGGCACTGTTCGCCCGCATCGACGCGGGTGAACCAGACCTCCTCCAGGCAATGCTGACATTCGGGGCTGGCGCGTGATGCCTCTGCGTGTGGGAATACTGGGCTGCGGCGGCATCGGTGCGCGGCACGCCGGCGCAATAGCGGCGTTGCCCGAGCAGATGCAACTCGTCGCCTGCGCCGGTCGGGACGAGGCGCGGGTCGGCGAATTTGCCAAGAAATTTGGCGGGACGCCTTACGTCGATTTTCAGCGCATGCTGGATGCCGCGCGTCTCGACATGGTGATCGTCGCGCTGCCGCCGTTCGCACATAACGGCGAAGTAGAGAACGCGGCGCGAGCTGGCGTTCATCTGCTGGTCGAGAAGCCGATCGCCTTGAGCATGGAGCGAGCCGAGTCGATGGTGAGGGCGGCTGACGATTCCGGCATCGTCGCGGCATGCGGCTTCATGTATCGGTTCGGTGACGCTGTAGCGCGTTGGGATGCCGCGGCCGCAAGCGGAGAAACGGGTCGCGTGGGCCTATTCACCGGGCAGTTTCACTGTAACGCTCTGCACGCCGACTGGTGGCGCGAGCGTGCTCGTTCTGGCGGACAGATGGTAGAGCAGCTCATCCACATCATCGATCTGGCCCGGCATCAGCTTGGGCGCCCACAGTCGGTGTACGCGCGCGCGGGGAATGTCTTCCATCGAGGCGTCGACCGCTACGACAGTGACGACACGAGCGCCATCGTGCTTGGCTACGACGACGGGCGCGTTGGTGTGCTGAACGCGACCAATGGCGCGGTGCCGGGAAAGTGGGACAAGCTCTGGCAACTCGTCGGCGAGCGCATGACCGGGCGCTTTACCGGCTGGAACTCCGGAGTGCTGACTCACACCAGCGGCGCGGTGCAAACAGAGCTGGTGGACACACAGACGGACGTGTTCGTCACGCAGCTGGCCGATATCGCGGCGGCGATCCGGACGGGAAATCCACCGCGCGTACCGCTCGCGGATGGAGCCAAGACACTGCGCATCGCGCTCGCAGCCGGACAGTCGGCGGCCAAGCGAGTTGAGATTCGCCTGTGAGCCGCGGCGCGCCGCGGTTAGATTCCGTCGATCTCAGTCTGAGCGCGGCGGGCATGCACCTGGCTGAGCTCGCCCCTTTGATAGACGGAGAGCCGCTCGTCTGCGGCCCTCCACAGCTCACCGCTACAACGAGCGGGTGGCTGATTGCTTGGCCGGTCCTATCTGAGGCTGGCGAGACACTGATCCTGAGTGTCGCGCCTATGGCCGGGAGCGAGGACCTGAGACTTGATCTCGCGCTCGAAGGCGTCCCGAGCCGGGTGTCGGTCGATTCGATCGGTCTGCGCATCGGCAAGACTTCCGGCGTACTGCGTTACCTGCGCAACGGGTACACGAGCTGGGATGGCAGCTACTTCATCGAGCCCGAGAGTGCGCGCGGCGTGATCGACGCGGATGAGCGCGCATTCGCGGGCTACGCGATGACCGCTCTCGTGGGCAGTGAAGGCGCTACAGCGGTTCTGGGTTTCCTGCGACACGATCGCTACCAGAGCCGGCTGCGCTTCGCTTTTGCGACCGGGCCATTGTCGATCGAGGCGGAGACGCTGATCGACCACGTTGCGCACGCGGGCCGCGTCACGGCCGAGCCGCTTGTCCTGCTGGCCGGCACGGATGTCGAAGAGACACTGCGACGGTGGGCGCGGCACGTTGCCCACTCATCGCCACTCCCCCCGCGCGTGCAGTCCGCGCGCATCTCCGGCTGGTGCTCGTGGTATAGCCTCTACAACTCCATCAACGAACCGGTGTTGCAGCAGCATTTGCGAGCCGCTGCTCGTTTTCGCGACCGGTACCGCGTGCCCTTCGAGATCTTTCAAATCGACGACGGCTTCACGCCCGAAATGGGCGACTGGCTGGATGTCAAGCCACAATTCCCCCGCGGCATGGCGCCGTTGCTCGCCGACATTCGTGCCGCGGGCTTCACCCCAGGTCTTTGGATCGCGCCGTTCATGATCGGCAACCGCAGTCGGCTCTATGCCGAGCATCCTGATTGGGTCGTGACGGACCGTGACAGCGGCAGGCCGCTCGCGCCGATGAAGTTCTATGGGGAATTTCGTTGGCACAAACGCAGCGAGGAGTACTACATTCTGGACATAACGCATCCGGATGCGGAGGCGTACATTCGCAACGTGTTTCGCGTCTGGGCCAGGGAGTGGGGCTGCGGTTACTTCAAGACCGATTTCATGTATTTCGGCTCGGACTACGGCCCCGCACGGGCGCGCTGGCACGGGGAGGGTCTCTCCAGGATGGAAATCTGGATGCGCATGGCCCGGCTGATTCGCGAGGAGATCGCAGATGCGCTGTGGCTCGGCTGCGGCGGCCCCATCTGGGCGCCGGTAGGGCTAGTCGATGCGGTGCGCATCGGGCGTGACATCGGGGTGACATGGCACGGACACTACTCGGCCGAGTCGCTGTTGCGTGATCAGACATCCCGCAACTTCGCCAACGGCATTCTCTGGCATGCCGATCCCGACTGCATCCTTCTGCGTGATCGCTTTCACGACCTCACGGACACTGAGGTGAAATCGCTCGCCCGGTTCGCCGGGCTTTCGGGGGGCGTGCTCATGACGAGCGATCAGCTCGACGAAGTGCCTGAGGAGCGCCGTGCCATGTTTGCGGAGTTTGCCAAGGACACGAATACCAACCGATGCGATTTTCCGCGTCTCGGCGGCAGTCCACTGCATCATCGTATGAGCGTGGGGCATTCAGGGCAGCCCGCGGTCGTATCCGAGGGTGACCCGGTGCTCATCCAACGGGTGCAGCGTCCTGACGGCGCCGTGCTCATCAATGTATTCAATACAGGCGACGCATCAGCGGAGCGGCTCATTACATGGAGCCTTGCTTCCTCTCGCAACGATGCTGTCGTGAGTCCTTCGCACGAGGGACCCGCTCCCATACGAACTCCGGAGGGCGTAAAGGTGACCGTGCCTGCTCATGGCACCTGCCTGCTCGTATTTTCGGGCGCTACGTTGTGAGCACACCGTGACAGCACCATCGAATGCACTTTTGCTGGCGAGTTCGGTTGTGGCGCTCATGCATCTCGGCACCGATTTGGAAGCGTCGGTGCCCGGGCCTCGCGGTGGCACGTGCGACGTTACTCGCTACGGCGCACGAGGGGATGGCAGGACGTTGGCTACGAAAGCAATCCAGCGAGCGGTAGATTCCTGTGCCGCGCACGGCGGAGGAACCGTGCTACTGCCGAATGGCACCTTTTTGAGCGGGACGATCGTCCTGGCGGACGGCATCACCCTGCACATCTCGGCCGGGGCGACGTTGCTGGCCAGTCCGCACATCGAGGATTTCACGCCCTTTCCTCCACAGGACGTCCCGCTGATCGCGATCGATGGCTCGACGCAGAACAAAGGCAATGGGCCTTACCACCTGATTCAGGCGACCGGAAAGGAGAACGTGGCGATCGAGGGGGCGGGCACCATCCGCGGCAACGGCCGGGCGTACTGGGATTCCGATCCGGTGAAAACCTTCGTCTCGCGCCGACCGCGACCCTCACCTCTCATCGAATTCGTGGGCTCCCGCAACGTTCGGATCGAGAACGTGTCTATTCGGGACGCACCAGGGTGGACGATACATCCGCTCGAGTCGGATGGCGTGACGATCCACGGCGTGAATATCATGAACGAAGCCTATGGCCCAAACACCGATGGCATCGACGTCGACTCGACCCGGAATGTCATGATTTCCGACACGCACATCGAGGCCAGTGACGACTGCATCGTGTTGAAGACTACCGGCCGCAGCGGCGGAAAAGTATCCCCGACCGAAAGCGTGACCATCACGAACATCGTGTGCTCGACGGAAAATCAGGGCTTCAAGATCGGCACCGAGAGCCTCGGAGACTTCCGCGATATCACCTTTTCCAATGCGACGATCTTTCAGTCGCCCCGGCTGCATCGCGCACCGACCACGGCTATCTCGATGTCAATGGCTGATGGCGCTACGTTTGAAAACGTCATTGTCTCCAATGTCGTGATCCGGAACGCCCACACGCCCATTTTCCTGAGGCTCGGCAATCGGGGACGAGGCCAAAGAATCCCGATCCCCGGCACCGTGCGCCATGTCGTGTTCTCCAACATCATCGCAACCGGGGGCACACTGGCTTCCTCGATCACGGGGTTGGCCGGTCATCCGGTCCGGGACGTCACATTGAGCGACATCGACATTACAATGGTGGGCGGGCAGTCCATACCAGCGGCGCTCAACGTGCCCGAAGCAGAGGCAGACTATCCGCACGCCCCCATGTTCGGGTCGCTGCCTGCCCAGGGTCTTTTCGTTCGTCACGCCAAGGGCATTATGCTGCGCAACGTCCGGCTGAGTGTCGGCGTTTCGGATGTGCGCCCGGCGGCTGTGTTCGACGACGTGAGCGATTTGCAGCTCGATAGCGTGCGTCCGGGCGGCGGTTCGCCGGTAGCTCTCGAGCTCAACGAGGTCGACGGGGCGCTCATAGTTGCCACACAACCCACCGAAGGCGGTTCTGGGGTTGTCCGCGTGACCGGTTCCCGTAGCGAGCGGATACAGGTCAGCAAGGACAGTCGCAT
Organism: Gammaproteobacteria bacterium; assembly: GCA_028293805.1. Lineage (GTDB taxonomy): Bacteria > Pseudomonadota > Gammaproteobacteria > Steroidobacterales > Steroidobacteraceae > 13-2-20CM-66-19. Next base: position 48,743 of record JAQGOC010000124.1, on the reverse strand, counting down.
GGAACTCCAATACGGTGAGGGAGCATGGCGAGCAGCCGTTGAGTAAGCGATCTGCCCGCGGACGGTGTGTGTCATGCACCCGCGCCGCGCCGCGACAGCGTCGCGACAGCCTTGACGGTCCATGATGATGAATGAGACTTCATCCTTGGCACTTGGCGCTCCCCTCGTGGCACATGGCCATTCTGCTGAGCGTATTCGCATTGCAGATTCCGTTATCGCGCGCTGCCGGGCGTTGCGAGAGCCTGCTTCAGCTGTCGCTGCCGAGCGTGGTGATCACGAGTGCAACCGTGATTTCCTCAGGAACATTCTCCGAGCTGCCGTCGGAACCCGCTTCCGGTAAGACCCACGCCCGGCTGCCGCCGTATTGCCGGGTAGTCGGGGTGTCGACACCCGTATCGAAATCCACTATCGGCTTCCAGGTGTGGCTACCGCTGCAAGGTTGGAGTCACCGTCTACACATGGTGGGTAATGGGGGATATGGCTCCAACATCTACTACGCCCAAATGTCAGCGCGCATCCGCGCACACGATACTGCCGTCGCCACCGATACGGGTCACCGCGGCGACACACTCGCGTTCGGGATCGACAATCCCGAGGCTATCGTTGATTGGGGGCATAGGGCGGTACACGAGACGCTAATGGCGGCCAGGGGCGTCGCCGCGCGCTTTTATGAGTCGCCACCACGCTGGTCTTATTTCAGCGGGTGCTCGACAGGCGGGATGCAGGCTTTGTCGGAGGCACAGCGTTACCCTGCGGATTTTGATGGAATCATTGCCGGAGATCCGGGCAACAATCGAACGGGGCTGACACTGTCCTTTCTGTGGGCGTTTCAACACAACCACCGCAGTGGCGACGACGTTCACGAAATCGTGCCGTCTGCAAAGCTGCTGCTCGTCCATAAAAAGACTCTCGAGGCATGCGATGCGCTCGACGGAGTTCGCGATGGGGTAATCAACGACCCACGGCTGTGTCACTTCGATGTTCAGACGCTGCGTTGCGCTCGGGAGGATAACGAGCAGTGCCTCACTTCAGAGCAGATCGAGTTCTTTCATGCCATGTACTCAGGGCCGCGGGACATGCGCAATGGCCACAGCATTTATCCGGGCTTCCCGCCGGGCAGCGAGGGCGTGATCGTCGATCCTGGACAGCCCCTGCCGGGCTGGAGTGAATATTGGGCAAACCCGGATCGTCCGCGCGAGCCGCAGCGTGTTGACCTGCTGCGGTACTGGGCCTTTCACGACGGAAACTGGGACTGGCGGCAGTTTGATTGGGGAGCCGCCGTGGACGCTGTCTCCGCCCGCATCGGTCCGGCCGTCGACGCCACCAGTCCGGATCTCGCCGCCTTTCGCACACGTGGCGGCAGGCTCATTCTGTTCATGGGGTGGGAGGACCCCGTGGGCTCGTCCTTGGAGGCTATCGAGTACTACCAACAGGTAGTCGAGCAAGCCCGAGGCGAATCGCTCGAGGCACGGCGCGCGGCGACACTGGCATTCGCCCGCCTCTTCATGGTGCCTGGCATGGGGCATTGTGCTGGCGGTCCCGGCGCCACGAATTTCTCCACCGCAACACGCGATTCGACTCCACCCATTTCCGACGCACGCCACGATATGGCCGTTGCCTTGCAGGATTGGGTGGAGCATGGCGTCGCTCCCGATACGCTCGTGGCAACGCGCTACGTCGACCAAAGTCAGCGCGCTATCGCGTTTCAGAGACCCCTTTGCGCTTATCCCAAGAGCGCCCGTTATGTGGGAGGCGATTCTCGACAGGCGAATAGCTTCCGCTGCGTGAATCCGCTCAGCAGCGGCGGCAATCCCTGATTGGCCTTCATGTCACGCTCTGCTGCTTATCTCGCAGATAGACACGAACTCGCTTCGCTGAATGCCCCATCGCCGTCACGGCGGCGCGCAACTGCGCAGCCGTGCAGGCGAAAGACCGGCACCATTCTTCCACTTCGTCCTCGTTTTCCAGGTTGATGTCGGCGTTGTACCGATCGTCCGCGCTCTTGTCATCGCCCATGGCTCGCTCGCTCCGCTGAAGTTCAGTTGCCGTCACTATGAGGTCGTAGTGAAACTGCGCGCTGATCGCCGTCAATTTCGCAGGCCTGGGCACAGATACAGCTCGCATGGCCGGCCGCCCGGTTTCGACTTCGTCGTCCACCACGTTCGCGGGCGGAGCGGCAAGCGATTCGCACGGAACGTCACGGATCTCTTAGAGCATTTCGAGCGGCCGCTTCTGTGTGGGTGGCGAAAACGCGCGGTCTAGCTCGGCGACATCCTGCTGGGTGAGATGGATGTCCAGTGCCGCGCGATTTTCCCGAACGTGTGCCGGCGTTCCAGTACGCGGGATGGCGATGACGCCCGCCGTTTGCAGGACCCACGCAAGTGCGATTTGCGCCGGGGCCGCGTGATGTCGGTCGGCAATCCGCCGGAGCTCCGGATGAGAGAGCAGCCGACCCTGCTCGATTGGCGAATAGGCCATCACAGGGAGCCCGTGACGCCTGCACCAGGGCAGCAGATCCCACTCGATGCCACGCCGCGTGAGATTGTAGAGCACCTGATCGGTCGCGACGGCGTCCCCGCCCGCAAGGGAATAGAGTTCCCTGAGGTCGTCGACATCGAAGTTGCTGACCCCCCAGTAGCGTGTCTTACCCGCCTTTACCAACGCGGCAAACGCGTGCAGTGTCTCCTCGAGCGGAACGTCTCCGCGCCAATGCAGGAGATAGAGATCAAGCCGGTCGGTCTTCAACCGATGCAGGCTGCCCTCGCAAGCGGCAATCGTCCCGCGCACGCTTGCGTGCTGCGGTAGCACCTTGCTCACCAGGAAGACCTCATCGCGACGCCCGCTGATTACCTCGGCGATGAGTTCCTCGGCTGCACCCGCGCCATACATCTCTGCGGTATCGATCAACGTCATGCCGAGGTCGAGACCAAGGCGCAGCGCCGCGATCTCGTCCGCGCGGCGTCCAGGGGCTTCGCCCAGCTGCCACGTACCCTGCCCAAGCACTGGAACCGCTTCACCGGACGGGAGCTTGACCGTGCGTACGGCTGTCTCTGATATGGGTGCGGTCATTTACGCGCGCTTCGAGTTCGGCGGTTGCGTGGGGTCCTGATCAGTATAGACGTCGGGAATGCCGAGCGCTCTGGCGGGCCGAAACAGCAGCGACCAGATATACGCCGGCGGCACGCTGGCGCCTTAACTGCCGTCAATTTTGGTTGCCGCGCTCGCAGCTACGATGGATTGTATATCTCGCTTCCCGACATTACGCACGGGAGCGTGTGCGCGCCGCTTCCTGAATTGCTCAACATTAAACGGTAGGGCAGATCGAGAAGTTGGAAAGACGCACCAGGCAGACAGGGAACCTGCCACGAGATGCAGCTTCGTGCGCGCTGTGGTGCGGATCCCACCCGCCAGGGGGCGGGCGGAATCGCGCTGTACGTCCTTTGGGGCAGCGAAGCGCGGGATTACGGCGTACGCCGCGTAGCATCCGGAGGACTCGTTTTCCGTGTCACATCGGGGCCGACTCGATCACCACTGCGTGAGTCATCTACCTGCACCTCTGTATGACGCACGGTCTCGTCGACCTGCTGCACTCGCTCGTCAGCACGCTTGCGTACGTGCAATTCCTCAGTCACAACCGCTTCTTTGGCCACAACGGCTTCCTCCGCGGTCTCCTGAAGCTCAACCGTGCGTTCACGCAAGAGATCGCCCGCGGCTCCTGTCGCGGTGGGTTGATTGACCGGGCGACGTTCAATATCTACATGCTCCTCGCGCAAGCGAACCTCTTCGTGAACCGGCTCCTCGACGACAAAAGAACGGACACGCACGCGGCCCTGGTCGACCTCCCGCTTACCCACGCGCAGACGCTCCTTTACGATCGGAATTGTCTGCTCACTCGCGTCATTCGAGTCAGGCACCGCCGCTGTACGGGGCTCGCCCGCCGCGTCCTGTCCGGACCAACCCTCAGCTCTCCATTGCTCCTGTCGGCGCTCAAGGTCGACGGCATTCGAGCCCTCCAGAGCCTCGAGTGCCGCATCGGCCTGGTCGGCCTCTACTGAGGCAACCAGCAGATAGCCGCCGCGCCGAATACTTTCCTCGAACGTTCTGCGATCCTCGTCTGGAATGAACATCTCCTTGATACTGGCCCACAACCCCTTGTGCTCCGCGGTTGTGCTCGCGCCCGAGTACCCAGGCGCGCCCTGGTCGAGTATTTCCATGTGCTCCTGCGGCAGGCCAAGTGCGAGCAATCGGTCTTGTGCCGCCTGTGCGTCGGGTTTCGAGTCGTAAACGGCCGTAATCTTTCGCATCATCATGTCTAGCTCCTCTCGTCTAGTTATGGGTAACTCATGACCCGAGCGCGAGATCACTCACGCTCGATCACAGCACGGGTCGACTTGAGCGTCACCGGCTCGTCAACCTGCTCGACATGTCGTTGCGTACGCACGTGGATCTCTTCCCTCAAAAGAAGGCGCTTCTCCACTACCATCACCTCCTCCACGACCGGAATGATCAGTACCTCGCCTTCCTGACGAATCGGCGGATGCGCCTCGACAACGCGGTCAACCACTACGCGCTCGACGCAGATATCTTCCCGTTCGAGCGTTTCCTGAACCCACTCCTGGTGCTCATCTACAACGGTCTTGATCCGAACGCGCCCCGTCTCGACGCGGCGCTTACGCACCGACAGCTGCTCGTCGACCAGCGGTAGAATTTCATCCGAGCTCATGGCTGACAGTGCACCTTCAGAAGCAAGAGTCAACTCGTGCAGGGTGGAGCATGGAAGAGCCATCTATTCGCGGCTGTCGGTGGACAGGCCGATGAGGTGTCGGACGAATGACATTTGAGGCGTGATGAGCGTGCGTGCGCTGCCGACAGCAGGCGCCGGAGGAGTCGGCCTAGCGGAATCGGCAGGTGAGAGCTGTCCGGGAGTGAGGCACATCCCGCCGCGCGCCGTCAGCCGTTGAACGTCGAGCGCTCGAGACCGAGGCGACGTACACGCAGGCGGCAGATTCAAAAAGGGTGGGCGCGAGTCGTGGATTCAACGCCATACGTGAAATCAGTCCGTGTGTGATTGAATGAAAGCGACACTCCAACCGACAAGGCCCTGTTGCGCTGCGGTGCTTCCCTTCGCCCTTGGATGTGTATTATTGTCAAGAACCGGTAGCATGGCACTCGCGTTCAGCCGTCCATTCAAAAAAGAATCAACAGGCAGGTTGCTCAGGGCCGCAAACTTCGAGGGGGGAGTCGCGATGGGAATCATTCGATCAAGCTTCATCAGAAACCTGGCGTTTTCCGTTGCAGTGATCGGCTGGGGCGCACTGCCTGTCTTGGCTGGTGCTCAGCAGGCGGAACAGGCGCCGGGAGCGCTGGCGGAGGTCATCGTCACTGCGCAAAAGCGCACCGCCAATCTGCAGGATGTTCCGTTTTCGGTTTCTGCGAGCAGTGAGGCGCAGATCCGCGATACCGGCAGCGAAAATATCGTCGATCTCGCACGCAACATCGCGGGGTTTGCCGTCGCGGACCTGGGTCCTGGCCAAAGCCAGATGGCGATTCGTGGCATCAGCTCGGGACAGGTCATCCGCGACCAGCCTGGCGTCAAGGAGCAGGTGGGCGTCTATCTTGATGAGTCCCCGATCTCGGTAGCCCTCTTCACTCCGGATCTGGAGCTGTTCGACATCGACCGCTTCGAGGTGCTGCGCGGCCCGCAAGGTACCCTTTTCGGCGCAGGCTCCGAAGCCGGCACCGTTCGCTATATCACCCGGCAGCCGCAGATCGGCAAGTTCGAGGCTATCACGGACGGGTCGTTCGAACAGGTCGCACATGGCGGGCAGGGCGGGTCTGTCAGGGGTGCAGTGAACATTCCAATGAGCGATATCGCCGCAGCCCGTATCGTGGTCTATTGGCACCACCTGCCCGGATTCATCGACGCCATTCAGCCAGGCGGCGGCCTCAGGAAGGATGTGAACGACGGAGATCGCGCCGGCATGCGGCTGGCGCTGCTGGTCAAGCCCACCGATGAGCTGTCCATCACGCCGCGCGTGCTTTACCAGAACTTGACCACGAACGGTTACCCGCGGGTCGACCTCTACAACATTCTCGCAAATCCATACACGGCAGTGTCTCCGGTGTCCATCGGCCGTCTCGAGCAGTACACCCAGCTGCGGGAAGGTCTGAGCGACCAGTTTCTGCTCACTGATTTGAAGGTTGACTACAGCCTCGGCCGTGCGACCCTCACATCGGTCACTTCGTACACGCACCGGGAGGTTCGCGTCCTGCGCGACGCAACCCAGCTGACGGGCAGCGTAACCGTCGACATTCTCGGTGCAGTTCCCAACATAGAAGCGGCCGCGCGCGTCAACTCGCCGCTGTACGATCGCACCGGGCTGAATGTTATTTCGGAGGAGATCCGGCTGGCATCGAACGGCAACGAGCAGGTGGACTGGCTGGTTGGCGCCTTCTTTCAACATGTGAACCGTCATTACGGCCAGGATCTGCCGACCGCGGGATATGACGCCCTCATCGGCGTGCCGGGGTCGGCTACCAACGCACCGGTCGACACGCCCTTTTTCTCGGACTTGAGCTACCGGCTCAAGCAGTACGCCGGCTTCGGCGAAGCCACCTGGCACGTTACCGGTCAGCTGGCGCTCACTGGCGGTCTGCGCTACTACAAGTTCAGCGAGGACAAGGACGTGCTGTTTGCCGGCGCCTTCGCCGGCGAGACTTTCGTGCCAAACACCAATCCACCGGTTCCGGGAGTGATCCCGGCGTCGACGAACTCGAGCGGCACTTCGCCGCGCGCCATTGTCAGTTACAAGCTGACCGATGACGTGCAGCTCAATGCCCAGGCTGCCCGCGGATTTCGGCTGGGCGGTATCAATGATCCCATCAACCTGCCGCTGTGCTCGCCGACCGACAGGGCAGTGTTCGGCAACAAGTCGAATTGGCAGGACGAGAAGACCTGGAACTACGAGATCGGAGCCAAGACACAGTGGCTCGAGCGGCGCGTGACATTCAATGTCGCGGCGTTCTACGCGGACATCAAGGATCTGCAGGCCACGACGACAGCGGGAACCTGTTCATCGCGAGTGGTCTTCAATGTGCCGACCGCCCGGAGCGCGGGAGTCGAGGCGGAGTTGTTCGCCAGGCCTGATGTAAATTGGGATTTCGGCCTGTCTGCGACGTTCCTCGATGCCAAGCTCACCTCTTCGGTCACGTCTACGGACCAGAATGGCAACGTGGTGGTGGTTGGGGGCCTTGCCAATGGCAATCGTCTGCCGACGGCACCGAAGGCCCAGGCTGCCGCGAGCGTGGGCTACACCCTGCCGGTGATGGATAACAGGGAGTTCTTCGCCAACCTGACCGTGCAGTACGTGGGTTCCTCGTTCTCCCAGTTCGAGAACGAGGAGCCGGGATTCGGTGCGATTTGTGCGGGGTGCCCTTCGGCCGCGGCACCGAATGCGGCGCGCCTGATTGTTCTGGGGGGGCCGCTGTCGACGTCATTGATCACGTTCAATCCGGAGCTGCCGAGCTACACTCTCGCCAACCTGAGATTCGGGTTGAAGGGCGCTCGCTGGCAGGCAGCGGGCTACGTGAACAATATTACTGACAAGAACGCAGCGCTGGCGCTCGATTACGAGCGCGGTCGCAGCGCGCGCGTCGGCTTCTTGACAAATCAGCCGCGAACTTACGGAGTTTATGGACGTTACGAGTTCTGACGAGTCGGTGCAATGAAGATTTCGGGCACTCACTACCGCACTATATGGCTCACGGCTGCCGGAGCCGTCCGGGTCATCGACCAGTCTCGACTACCCTTTGATTTCGCGGTGGTCGATCTCGACACTCTTGATGACGCCGCGCAGGCGATTCGGACCATGGTGGTACGCGGGGCGCCCCTGATAGGGGCCACCGCCGCCTACGGCATAGCGCTCGCGCTACGCGCAGACGCCTCGGACGCGCATCTCGAGTATGCAGCGCGGATACTGCAGGCTACCCGTCCGACTGCCATCAATTTAGCCTGGGCGTTGAAGAGAATGTGTAGCGCGCTTGGTGGAGTCGCGCCGAAAGACCGGGTCGATGTAGCGTTTCGGGAGGCGTCGGCGATCTGCGACGCCGACGTCGAACAGTGCCGTTCAATCGGCATCCATGGCCTCGAGATCATCCGGGGATTAGCCAACACGGCCGGGGGCAGGGTGAACATCCTCACCCATTGCAACGCGGGTTGGCTCGCGTGCGTCGATTGGGGCACGGCGCTTTCGCCTATCTACATGGCCCATGATGCCGGAATCCAGGTCCACGTCTGGGTGGACGAAACCAGGCCACGCAATCAGGGGGCTGCTCTGACCGCCTTCGAGCTCGGTGCGCACGGGGTACCTCACACGGTGATCGCCGATAACCTCGGCGGTCATCTCATGCAACGGGACCAGGTCGATATGGTTATCGTCGGCAGCGACCGGACCACGGCGGCGGGCGATGTGTGCAATAAGGTTGGCACGTACCTCAAGGCGCTTGCCGCACACCATAATAGTGTACCTTTCTATGCGGCGCTGCCGGTCAGCACTATCGATTGGTCTCTCGATCGGGGCCGGGATATCCCTATCGAGGAGCGATCACCGATGGAGCTCACCCATATCAGTGGTCGGACCTCCTCCGGCTCCATAGAGACTGTGCGGGTGGTGCCGGAGGCGAGCCCGGCGCTCAACCTGGCGTTCGACGTGACGCCTGGAAGCTTGGTGACCGCCTTGATCACCGAGCGCGGCGTCTGTTCCGCAAGCCGTGCCGGCTTGCTGAGCCTGTATCCGGAGCGAGGAGCAGAATGGCCGATTCCGCTGGCGCGATGACGGACGACGGCCTGCGCGAAGCAGTCGTTGCCGCCTGTCGCGAGCTCGCGCATCGAGGTTTGACGTACGGCACTTCCGGCAACATCAGTCTGCGTCGCGATGAGCGGCGGTTTTTTGTTAGTCCCACCGGAATGGCTTATGACGCCCTCGAAGCCGGTGACATTCCGCTAATGGACTTCGATGGCCGTTGGTTCGGTCGCAGCCGCCCGTCGAGTGAATGGCGGTTTCACCGTGACATATTCAAGTCGCGGGATGACGTTGGAGCCATCGTTCATACCCATTCGCGCAATGCAACGGGGCTCGCTTGCACCGGTCGGGGGATCCCTGCGTTCCATTACATGGTGGCGGTCGCGGGCGGGCCCGACATCCGTTGTGCGCCGTATCACATGTTCGGCACACAGGAGCTTTCCGACGCCGCGGTTGCCGCCTTGGATGGTCGGAAGGCGTGTTTGCTTGCCAATCACGGCGTCATCGCGGTTGGCGCAGATCTTTCTGCCGCTCTCAGGCTTGCCGGCGAAGTCGAAAACCTCGCCGCACAATATTGCGCGGCACTAGCCGTAGGGAATGTCCGAATTCTAGATGATGTCAAGATGCAGCATGTCATGGAGAAATTCCGTACCTACGGGAAGCAGGACGCGACCGATCCTGATCTCGCCTTTGGCGGTGAGACACTTGGAGCCTGCGGAGTGAAATCCTAAATTATCAGCGCCGGCCGATCGTTATCGTCAGACCCGAGTGGTGCTGGCATGATGCAACACTAGCCAAAGCTCGGTTTAGATCGACGGTATGATATTTCCTCGATGGTCAGCCTGCGCACGACTCGTTTTCGCTGTTGTCGTAGTGCCTTTTCTGCAGGGTGGTGCGCAGGGGCCGTCTTCTGCGGCTGGCGATCGGCCTCTCGCCGAACTCGCGGAGGGAAAGCTGCGCGGTCTACAGTATGGCGCGGGCGCAGTCTTCAGGGGCATTCCATTTGCCCGCCCACCGGTGGGTGACTTTCGATGGCGGGAGCCGCAGCCCCTCGCACCATGGTCCGGAGTGCGGGATGCGAGTCAGCCGGGGGATGCGTGCACTCAGGGCATCAGCGGTCTAAGCGGATTCGTGGCGCCCCTGGCGCATGCCTACGGAGCACACTATCAGGGTGAGCCAGTGCAGTCGTCTGAGGATTGTCTATATCTCAACGTCTGGGTGCCGGCCTGGCCAACGCACAGCGCTTTGCCTGTCATGGTCTGGTTACATGGAGGCTCAAATGTGGCTGGCAGCGGATCGCAGTCCACCTACGATGGCGCAGCGCTCGTGTCGCACGGCGTCGTGCTCGTCACCCTCAACTACCGCCTCGGGGTGTTCGGATTTTTCAGTCATCCCGAGCTGAGCGCGGAGTCAGCCCATCACAGCTCGGGCAACTACGGGTTGCTCGACCAACTCGCCGCGCTGGAGTGGGTCCGGAAGAATATCAGCCGTTTTGGCGGGGACCCCAAAAACGTTACGCTGTTTGGCGAGTCGGCAGGCGCAATCGACGCGGGATTGCTGGTCACTTCGCCGCTGTCCGCGGGATTGTTCAAACGTGTGATCTCCGAGAGCGGGCCTCCGTTCGGAGTGGGCCCGGTGCGCACTCTCGCGGAAACCGAATCTGCCGGAGCGGCTATCGGCAGGGCGGCCCCTGGCCACTTTACTTCGACATTGCAGAATCTTCGGGGCCTGCCGGGTGCGCAGCTGGCGGAGCTCGCCGACCAAGTGTTGAAGGCTCACTTCCAGGACATTGGCCCCGCGCCTATCGTCGTAGACGGGTGGGTGCTGCCACGATCGCCACAAGAGGCGTTCGCCAGGAGTGAGATCTCACGAGTCGATGTTCTCTTGGGGCTGAACGGACGCGAATTGAGCGCGTTCCGGGTCGGCGCGGCGGCACGGCAAACCTCGGAGACGGACAGCAGCGGCGGCGGCGCTCGTCAAGCCATCGGCAGGCTGGCGGACGCTGCGGCGCCACTCTATGGAGCATGGACTAATCCAGCGATCGCCTGGTATCTCGCCAAGGCGCTGATTCATCGAGACGCGGCGATCGACCAGGCGAGTAATGACATGCTCGTGGCCTGCCCGTTGGGGGCCATGGCGACTCTCGTGCTTGCGTCAGGGCAGAAGGCATTCGTCTACCGCTTCGACCGCACGATCCCGGGCAAGGGTGCCGCTGAGCTCGGGGCTTTCCATAGCCTGGAACTCCCCTATGTTTTTCGTGAGTTCGAGGATCCGAGTTGGCGATGGCTGCCGTTCACGAGCGCAGACTCGAGGCTTTCCGCTGCCATCCAGGCTTACTGGACCCAGTTTGCCAAGACCGGTAACCCCAATTCGGCGGGCTTGCCGAACTGGCCTGCCTGGAACAACGACGAGGAGCCATTCCTCGAAATGGGCATCGGCGCCGACCTCGCAGCTCAACGGCGCTTTTCGCCCACGTTCTGCCACCTTTCACCTGGTCGATTGCGGGAGCATCTCGAGTAGCATTTGGATGCGATCGGGATTGCCCGGCTGGTCACGCAAGATGGATAGAGTCCGTGATCGCAAATCGCTCGGCCGCGAGCAGCGATTCCAAAGCTCGTATGACAGGATCCACATCAGTGGACTCGAGCGACGGGGCATCCGTCGAAATTACCTGGCCCGCGGTACCGTACGGTCCCCAGCACGCGCCACCTTCTCCAACAAACATAACCACCGACGGCTTCCAGAAGGCGGAAGCCACGTGTGTCACGGATGTATCCGCGGTGAACACCACATCGCTCCTCGCGACAATGGCCATCATCTGCCGATAGTGAGGCGTATAGGCGGCTAACGCGCCGCCGCTACCAGCAATTTGTGCCATGCGCGCCGCGTCGTCCGGGGTGCCGATGACGAGGATTGACACATCCGGGAAGCACATCCGGATGCGGATAAGGGTCGTGATGAAGTGCTCCTGCGGCCAGTAGCGTTCACGGGAACTCGCGGAAACGTTCACGACGAGCCGGCACCTGGCACCTCGAGGGTAGGGTGCCAGGCCGTCCGCTGAGTGCCAGTACGCTTCGCCTTGACGCAATTCTGATGCGGTGAGAAAGAGTTCGGGCCGCCAGATACCCCAGCCAGTAGCCTGCTTGGACGACCGTCCCGCCGGATGAGTGCCTGACATCACGAGGGTACCGCGAACCTCGGCTGAGCTCCTGTGTGGATCGACGCCGAAGGCTGCAAGGAGTGCTGCTGAGCGGTCAATCCAATGGACCGCATCCGGGACTCTATTCACCCGTATGGTCAGAGCAGAGTCATTTCCCCGCTCGGCAATGCCGATGCGGTGACGGGCGCTACTGGCCCACATAAGCAGGGTGGAAGTGAGCGAGGGGGTCAAAACCATTGCGTCTACAACGGCGTCGTAGCGTGTGCGCCGGATGCGCAGGAGAGCGGTCAAATAGCTCCAGGGACGCTTCTTATCGACCGTAACGACGGCGTGGACGTAAGGATTGCCACGCAGTACCGCAGCATTGGCGGCCGAGGCCAGCACGTCCACTTTGACCGTCGGCTGTGCCGACACGATTGCCTTGATGATGCCAGTCGCCAACACCATGTCGCCAATCCGATCGTATCGGAGGTACAGCACGCGATGCGGACCGGCACTCCAATTCGGGGGTTCGCGTGAGCCGCGCGGGCGCATAAGGGTCCCAAGAGTCGGAATCAGCAGGTTCTTGAGCCGGCGTTCAAAGGCGCGCAGAGAGGCCCGCCAGCCATACCGATGCGGGAGTTTGCGCCGATTCGTAACCTGTCGGTCGTGGCCAAACGGGTCAATGGTCGTGCCCGCTTCCTTCTCTGGCATGGCCGCGGCCTCGACTGATTTCCGGAGAGTCGCTTCCCGTTTGAGGCTGAGCGGATTCTTTGCGGGGATGGTCACTCGGAAGTCCAGGTCATCATGGAATCAGGTCGTGAGCGCCCGGTTTGGATCGTTGCTTCGCCAGTAAGCCACGCTATATTCCGCTGCCAATGTTGCTGGACGGTTTCCTTGCGCCTGATGCGCGTTACAGCTGTAACGGTCCGCCCGGGGCGGTACTCACGCGATCCCTTGGCAAAACGTGCAACACATAACGTAGAAACTGACTCCCCAGTTCCTCGTCCGACGGACAGTTCACCATCGGTGGAACTATCTGCCACGATCGCTGGAGGACCGCCGGGGGTTCTTGGGAAGAGGGCGCCTACCGCCCATACCGGCCTGCTGGCGCCCATACCGGCTTACTGGGGAAAGTCCCTGGAAATTCCGAGCGAGTTACCACCTGGTGCCTTGGACGTCACAGCTGCGCTGCAGCCCATGCTCCGCGCGCACGTTCTGCCGCGGCATTCGTGATGGCTATCGGGTCCGTGTAGCTTGCCGCGCAGCACGCTTGCCGCCTTTCACAGCATTGTCCTCGAGGGTGCGCTATCGTATGAGGACATGCTGGCCCCTGGGAGCATGCAGCTTGTATTTTGCCCGGTACGAAAACAACAGCAGAGGGCGGACAGTGAACCATCGTCGAGTGAGCATTGCAGGGGCCTTCCTGCTGGTCTTCTTTGCTATTACAGGACACACCCAGGCCTACACGAAGCCCAACGTTCGGGCGATTACCGCATTCGTTCGTCTTGATCCCGCCAGCCTTGACCGACAGATCGCCGCTGCACTGACGGTCTTGCGTGCCGCCGAGGGCGATTTCGCGCGCCGGGGATACAAAACGGAAACCCTTCGCATCGTGACCCAGCCGCTCGGCGAACTCATCAGCGGACAATCCGATGAAGACGCCCTCCGGCTCTTGAAAGCGCTCGATGATCTAGCGGCCAAAGAGGGTTTCATACCGAGTGTCGGGCCGGCAATGATGCGCGATTCGGACGACCCGCGCGGCATGCGTCTGCTCGAACGGGCGCTTTCGACGCTGCCGAATTTGCAGGGCAACAGCATCATTGCTGCAGAAGATGGCATTCACTGGAATGTGATCCGTGAAAGCGCGGCCCTGGTGCGTTACCTGACCGACCATAGTCCGCAGAGCCAGGGCAATTTCAGTTTTACGGCGACTGCGATGTTGAAACCTTACGGACCCTTCTACCCGGGCACGTATCACACTGGTGCCGGCAGGCAATTTTCCATCGGCTTCGAGGGCGCTAACGTCGTTCAGGAGGTCTTCGCGCGTACGCATGGTGACTTCGACTCCTCGGTCGCGGAGCTCACCAAGCAACTGACGGTTCATGCGAAGGCAGGCGAATCGGTCGGTACTCAAGTGGCGGCATCGACAGGTTGGGCCTTCATGGGCGTGGATCCCACGCCGGCACCGCTCGGCGACGTATCCATCGGCGCGGCAATCGAGACATACACCGGCGCGAAATTCGGCTCGAGCGGGACCATGACGGCGGCCCTGATCATTACCACCGCGGTCAAAGCCGTTCCCGTCAAACAGGTCGGCTATTCCGGTCTGATGGTTCCCGTCATGGAGGATAAGGTCCTGGCACGGCGCTGGGCCGAGGGGACCATCACCACGGATTCGTTGCTCGCCTATTCTGCGGTGTGTGGTACCGGCCTCGATACGATCCCGTATCCAGGCAACATCGGTGTCGACCAACTGGTGCGTATTTTCGGAGATGTCGCTTCACTGGCGTGGAAATGGAAAAAGCCGCTGTCCGCGCGCTTGCAACCGGTGGCGGGCAAAAATCCCGGCGATCAGACAGCGTTCAGCAGCCGCTTCCTGTTCAATACTACCCTGCATGACTTGCCATGAATTTGGCCCGATGCAGCGGGAAGCCCGGGGCCACTAGCTCGCGCCAGGTTCGGGTGTGTGCGTGCGAGTCTGCTATATTGGAGAGATCCGCGAGCTACACAGTAGGGGGCTGAGATGAACCGGTTCGAGCAGGCAGTGTATGAGTGCATGAACCCCACCGCCAAGCTTCTGGAGCGGACCACGAAGCCACTGCATCGCGCGATCCTCCTCAACTTCTGGCGGCATGTGCACCTGGAGGGCGCGGGCGAGTACGACAAAATCCTGGCGGCCGACATGATGGTGGAGCACCCCGTGTACCGGGTGACATGGGGTGCGAATCCCGCCGTCATTGAAGGCAAGGACGGTGTACGTGCGTTTTACAACAGTGTCGGCGAGGCGGTGTTGTGGCACTCCGCTGATCGCCTTGCGGTTGAGGACTGGGGGATCTGCGATGAGATCACTTTCCATCAACTCGCCATCGGCTCGGACCTGAGGCTCATGGGGTATGAAGTTGACAAGGCGGACAAGCTGTATCACGTGCACAGCCGCCAGGCGTTCATCTGGCCGTATGATGCGCAGGGCCGACTGGCCGGCGAGCACCTGTACGAGGACAAGACCAGTCTGCGCATCGAGGTGGTTGACCCGTCGGAGGCCATCACGCCCGCCCGTGTACGTGAAATCCACCGTGACCAGCTGCGCAAGCTCGAAGCCGAGCGCGGTCCTAACTTCTGGGTGCTGGGTAAAACCTGAGCCCTGAGCTTATTGCGTCGGCGTCCGTGGGCGTACGGTTCAGAGCGGCTCGCATTCGGAGCGCGAGTTTGCGGGGATCTCCAGCGTTCAATTCGGGCCCGGCTGCCCTCTAGATCAAGCCCTAGCCGCTAACGCCCGAAAAAGGGAACCACGGGAGGCTTGGGTACTTTCTTAAGAAGCCTGAAGAAGCAAAACACAATGTAGCAAATGGTCTAGCGAGATGGTCTACGCCCGAATTCTAACGACAGCCGTAGCTTGGGCGGTCCTCGGCCTCGCGGGGTGCGGTGGCGACGTGGGCGTTGGCGTTGGCGTTGGTCTCGGCAATTCCGCGCCTCCGACAATCGTCACCCACATCTACAGCGACCCGCAATTCGATGGCGACATCGAACAAACCGCTCCGAATACGTCCACGATCACCCAGGGCATGTCACCGACCGTGCAAAGCGTGCTGGTGGGCATCGATCCTGTGGCGCTCACGGAATTCAGGGCGTTCCTGGACTTCCCATTGGGCGGCCCCGGAGGAGTCCCCGGTAACGCAGTCATCGATTCGGCGTTCCTCGAAGTATTCATCGATGACCTGCAATCCAGTGGCGGCAGTCTCCCGGTCCTGGTCGACCTCGTATCCTTTCAGCCGCCGACGCTGGTCGCGACCGATTTCGATCGCGCGCAGCAGCCGCCGCTCGCATCCACCAGAATCTCACCGCCCATTTCTCATTCAGATGTGGGCGCGTATGTCACGGTGGACGTCACTTCCCTGGTTGCCGAAGCCCAACGTCTGGGTCTTCCCGACTTCCAGGTGCGCATCATGGAAGATCTGGGCCCAGCTATTCCGGCATTGATGGCAATCGACGACACCACCGGTGCGAACCGCGCAGCTCGTGCGCCGGTGTTGACGGTGACGTACTACTAAGACTGTTCAGCCTGGCATGAGAAGTTGCCTGTGCTCGCTCAGCCAGGCGCTGAATGAGCGTAGTTTTGGATTCAAGCAGCGTGAGTTCTCCACGCTGCGTGCGCCGCAGAAGTACTCCTCAAAATCCCGCTTGAACTGGAACATATTGCCCAGGTCGTCGGCGCCAGGGAAGCCTGAGGCACGGTAGGTCTCGGGCGGGATAGAGTCGTAGCGCACTTCGCGACCCAGAGCCCGCGTCATTGCGTCGGCCATCTGCTCACCCGTCAGGTGCTCGCCTGCGATGCCCACCCGCCTGCCGACAAGGGCGAGTCCTTGCTTGAAGATGCCGTAGGCGCAGCGGCCGATGTCCTCGGCCGCGATACCCGGAAGCTTCCGCTCCCCGAGGGGAAGTGTGAAGGTGAGTTTGCCGTCGGCTGCCTGCTTCGGACCCATGCCGAAGTGGATGAGATTATCCCAGTAAAATGAGGTCAGCAGGAACGTCGTCGGCACCCCAAGGTCGAGGAAAACGCGATCCGACTCGCCCTTGGCATCGAAATGCGGCACCTTGTAGCCGCCCATGAGGGTCGGCATTCGGTCATCCGAAAGTGGCACCCACCGACGCGTGTCCTCCAGTGTGGACCAGACTACGTGTTCCAAGTTCGCCGACCGGGCAGCCAGGGCGAAGGTGCGCACCTGCGCTTTTTCAATCTCCGGGGAGAAGTGGGCCCAGAAAAACGTAACGAAATAGGCGCCGTAGGCGCCGCGAAGCGCGTCGCTCAGGCTTTGGGCGTCATCGATGTCCGCCGCCATGACTTCGGCGCCCAATCGGGACAGCTCGCGGGCTTTGGGCGAGTTGACGTCACGGGTGAGGGCGCGCACCGCGAAGCCGCCGTCCGGGTCGGCGAGGATTGCTCGAACCAACCCGCCGCCCTGTGCTCCGGTCGCGCCAGCTACGACGATGAGTTTCTTATTGAACATGATGTCTCCTTTAACGCGTTCGATCGCTCGAAAGGGCGGGTGTCATAACTGTTTGCGGCGTAAACAGGATGAAGGGCGTTTCGACTTTGTCGCCCGGCGCGACCGCGGCCGGTGCCGGCTCGCCTTTAGGTCCCAGCGAGCGGATGAACCGATAGATGTCGCGCAGGTCCGCGTCGCTCATTTTTTTGAGTGAGAACCACGGCATCGGCGGGCGTCTTTCCGCGCGCGCAAACACCACCCATTGCGACTCTGTCAGTCCCTGAAGAGTCAGGCGCAAGTTGGCCGGATAGCTCGTTCCCCAGGGTCCGCTGAATCCGACCGATTGGCCTGTTAGCCAGTCGGACACCGGCATCTCACCGGCCCGTTCGCCATATCCGGGTGTGTGGCAGTCGTTACAGCCGGTCACCGCAACAAGATAGCGACCGCGCGCTATTGAGGGGATTTCGTGAGTACCCGCCGGCCTGGAGTCGAGGGACGCGGGATTCGCCTTGCCGGGAATGGAAACCGCGTTGCCGACCCCGATGAAGAGGACCGCCGTAGTCGTGGCCGCGGCGAGTGCGGCGGGGATTCGGATCCTGCGGCGTGGAATGACCTGTGGGCGCAACATCTCGGTTCTCCAATTGAATGTGGTTTGTAAACGTAACCTATTGATCTATAAGGCGGCGTCCGCCTGCAGCGGGTCCGAGTCCTCCTCGCCACCCTCGCTTGCTGAATGAACGCGTAAAAACGGTAAAATTTGGCTCACACGAACCGCGGACGGAGCCGCTCGCGCTGCCCGACCGTGGCAAGGGGGCATAGATGAAGAATGAGCTGGATCGTCCGGTAACCCGGCTACTCACGAATTGGAGTGGCGGCGACGAGGCCGCGTTGAGCGAGCTGACGGCGCTCCTCTACCAGGAATTGCGGACGCTCGCTCAGCGCCATTTGCGCCGCGAGCGGTCGAATCACACGATCCAGCGCACGGCGCTCGTTCACGAAGCTTTCGTTCGGCTGGTGGATCAACAGTCCATTGACTGGCGCAGCCGTGGACATTTCTTCGCGTTGGCGTCCAGTACCATGCGAAGGATTCTGGTGGATCACGCGCGCGCGCGTCTCGCATCCAAGCGCGGCGGAGGCGCAGCCGTTCTAAGCCTCGAGGAGATCATCGGTACGGGTGAGTCGAATGACCAGGCGGCTGCCTCACCCGCCGACTCGATTCCCGAGCCACACACTCCGGACCATGAATCAGACGATGAGTTGGCTGCGATCGATGCTGCCCTCGAACGGCTGGCGGTGATCGATGCGCGCCAGGTGAAAATCGTGGAGATGCGCTACTTTGGTGGACTCACCATCGACGAGACCGCTCGAGCCCTCGACATTTCGGATGCGACCGTAAAGCGCGAGTGGACAGTCGCCCGCGCATGGCTGCGACGCGAGTTGTCGCGACAACAGACGTGATGCAAGAACTCGACCGCTGGCAGCGGGTAAAGGAAATCTTCTGCGCTGCTCTCGAGCGAGAACCAGGGGAACGTGCGGCTTATCTTGCAGACCAGTGCGCCGGAGAGATGGAGCTGCAGACGGAGATCCAGTCCCTGCTCGAAGCTCACGCGCAGGCAAATGATTTCATCGAGCGGCCAGCCGCTCGGGAACACCCGGGCCTGGACGAGCCTGAGCCGCCTGCGTGGACGGGTCGCCGGCTGGGCGTCTACCGCATCGTCTCGGAGATCGGCCGCGGCGGCATGAGCGTTGTATACAAAGCCGTTCGCGACGACGATGACTTCCACAAGGAAGTCGCAGTCAAAGTCTTACGCCGGGGATACGATACGCAGTCGCTGCTCAGGCGCTTCAGGACTGAAAAGCAGATTCTTGCGACGCTTGATCATCCCAACATTGCAAGAATACTCGATGGCGGCAGCACCGATGAGGGGCTGCCATACCTCGTGATGGACTACGTGAACGGGGCGCCGATCGACGAGTACGTGGGGCAGGAAGCGCTCTCGATCAGCGCCCGTCTCGAGCTTTTCAGGACACTTTGCTCGACGGTGCAGTATGTACACCAGCACCTGATGGTTCATGCGGATCTCAAGGAAAGCAACGTTCTGGTCACGGAGGCAGGAGCCCTGCGGCTGCTCGATTTCGGCATCGCCAAGCTCATGCGTCCGGCGCAAGTCCCCGGGGAGGCAGACCCCCGAATGACCAGTGTGATTGCCTTTACGCCCGAATATGCCAGCCCCGAGCAGATCCGTGGCGGACAGGTTACCACTGCGAGCGATGTGTATTCGTTGGGCGTGATGTTATATCGCCTGCTTGCGGGCGAGACACCGTTTCAGGCCTCTGGACAGCTGCAATACAAGCTTGCGGCGCAGATCTGCGAGACGGACCCGGTACCGCCTTCGGTCACGGCCAGGATGAATGCGAGCGGCCGCGCCGTGGGGTCCTGGCGTGATCTGACAGGCGATCTGGATGCAATTGTCCTGATGGCCCTGCAGAAGGACCCGGCGAACCGCTATGCCTCGGTGGCGCAGATGGAAGAAGACATACGCCGCCATCTGGATGGCTTTCCCGTGTTGGCGCGTACTCCGGGCCTCCGATACAACCTCGCGAAGTTCGTCGGCCGGCATAAGGCGGGGGTGACCGCGGCAACGCTGTTCGTGCTCACTCTCGTCGGCGGAATCGTTGCGACGAGCTGGCAGGCTCACGTGGCCCGCGAAGAGCGCGCCCGCGCCGAGCGGCACTTCACCGAGGTACGCAAGCTGGCCAACACGTTCATGTTCGACGTTCATTCGGCAATCGAAAATCTTCCCGGCGCCACGCCCGCTCGCCATGTGCTGGTCTCAAACTCGCTGCGGTACCTTGACGCACTCTCGAGGGAGTCGGGCAGCGATGCGTCCCTGCGCAGAGAGCTAGCTACGGCCTACGAGAAGCTGGCGGATGTACAGGGCGGTTTTCGGGCTGCAAACCTCGGCGACACCACGGGTGCGATCGCCAGCTACCGCGAGGCGCTTAAAATACGCAATGCGCTGCTGGCCAACGCACCCGCGGAGCCCGACCTGCGTCGCGAGCTGTTGAGAAACTATGGAAAGCTGAGCGAAGTAGTAGCGGGAGTTGGGGACCGCCAAGGGGCGATCGAAAGCGCGCGCCGGGCGGTCGAGCTGGCGGAGCAATTGGCCGCCAGCAGCGATTCAACGACGTACGACCGGCGCAATCTCGGCAGTACCTACGTGAGCCTGGGTTGGCAGCTCGCAAGCTTCAACGAGGTCGAGCGCGGCCTCGCGCTCATGAACCACGGAACTGCCGTATTCGAGACATTAGTGGACGCCGATCCGCGCGACGCGCGTACTCGTCATAACCTGGCGGTAGCCTACGGGCGCCTGGGCGAGACTCTCTCCGGCTCGACGCACCGCTATGCCACCGCGTACCAGATGCACACAAGAGAACTCGAGATCGTGCGGGGATTGCTGGCTGAAGATCCGCACAACTTCGACTTGCAGACGATCGAGGCGTACGCACTTCTGGGAATGGGAACGGCCTTGTCGAAGCAAGGCACACCGCGTGCGGCTCTATCCAAGCGGATGGACGCGATGAACACGCTTCGCGCGCTGTTCAACGCCGACGTCGCGAACCAGGAAGCTCGCTACAACGCCGCGTTTGCCCTCGCGGAGGTGGGTGAAACGCAGGTTGCGCTGGGTGACACCGAAGCGGCTGAGCGGAACTTGCGCGAGTCCCTCGAGATACTCTCGCCGGCGATCGATACCCGTCTGAGTGCGGCAAAGGTCCTGCAGGGGACCGCTTACTTCCGTCTCGGGCAGATCGATGCCCGGCATGCCGCAGATCCAGGGGTGCCTCGGGCTGCACAGAAACGTCATTGCGCGGCGGCGGAGCGGTGGTTCGAGCACAGCCGCCCGATTCTGGCGGCCGCCGAACTCGACGAGCAGTGGCGCAAGCAGCTGAGCGTCCAATCGGGCCAGATCGACCGGGAGCTCGCCGTTTGCACCACGCCAAAGCGGTCCCCGTCTTCCGACTAGTAGCGTGCCTGCAGCGCACGCGCGACCGGCTCAGCGATATCGCGGCGAATGAGTGGTTTGCGGAGCACCTCAATGACCCCAACGGCCTGTGCGCGGTCGCTCAGTTGCGAATCGCTGTAGCCGCTCATGAGTATGATTGCAATTTCGGGTCGCAACCGCCGGATCTCACGGGCCAGCTCGGTCCCCATGAGGTCCGGCATGGTCTCGTCGGTCAGGACGAGATCGAAGCGCTGCGGTTCCGCGCGAAACGCCTGTAAAGCGGCGAGGCTCGAGTCAAACCCCACCGGCTCGTAGCCCAGCTCGGCAAGCGTCTCTTCCGCGAGCGCCACCAGCGCACGCTCATCGTCTACGATCATTACGGCCTCGCCGTTGCCTCGCGGCAGCTCGCCGGCAGGTTGCACCACGAGATTGGGCCTTTCGTCCGCGGCCGGCAGCCAGATCGTGAACGTGGTGCCCGCGCCTACCTGCGTCGCCACGTCAATGACACCGCGAAAGTCCGCAACGATCCCATGGACCAACGCAAGGCCAAGGCCGGTGCCATCGCCGACCCGTTTGGGGGTGAAGAACGGATCGAACATGCGCTCCAGCACCGCGGGCGGGATGCCGCTGCCGGTGTCACTGATTGAGAGGCGCGCGTAGCGGTCGGCGCACAGGGTGCCATGCGACAGTAAGCGGCGCTCACCGACCACTACACACTCAAGCACCACTGTAAGCACGCCGCCGCGCCCCATTGCATGCAGCGCATTCGTGCAGAGATTCATGACGACCTGGTGAAACTGGGTTGCGTCGCCCACAACCGCCATGTCGAGCGCATGAAGTCGCCTCTCCAGATGCACATCCGCAGGCAGGGATGCTGCAAGCAGCTCGAGCGTCTCTTCGACGACCGACTGCACCGGGATCGGCACGCGCTCGCCCATACCGCTGCGGCTGAAAGCGAGGATGCGATCGACAAGGCCCTTCCCGCGGGCGCCTGCATGCATCACCTGATCGAGCTGGTGGCGCACGGCGCCGCCTTCTCCCACGTTGTTCTGCGCCAGTTCCGCGTAACCGAGAATCGCGCCCAGGATGTTGTTGAAATCATGCGCAATGCCACCGGCCAGCCGCCCGATCGCCTCCATTTTAGCGGCCTGCTGCAGCTGCCGCTGCATCTCCTCACGCTCCTGTTCCTGCACTCGTTGCACTTCCTCCGCGCATTTGCGCCGGGTGACGTCCATCACCGCACCGACAAACTCGAGGTCGCCTGTTTCATCCGCCAAGGCACGAGCCACGACCTGGAGATGTTTCACTGAACCATCCTGCATCAGCAAGCGATACTCCAGATCAAATTCCTTCTTCTCCTCTCGTGCGCGATCGAGCGTCTGCTCCAGCAAGTCCTTGTCGTCCGGATGCGTTTGTTCAATTATTCGCGCGAGGTTGGGTGGGACCGCCGGCTCGAATCCAAAGATCCGAAAGCACTCCGCAGACCAGTAGATCTCATCGGTTGCGGCATTCCAGCCGAAACTGCCCGTGTGGCTCACGGTTTGCGCTTGAGCGAGATAGGCCTGGTTGCGCCGCAGAGCCTCTTCGGCGCGCCGCCGCTCGCTGTTCTCCTGCTTCAGGTCCGTATAAAGGTGGGCATTCTCCAGCGAAACCGCGGCCTGGGAGGCGATCAGCTTCAGGACGGCGTTCCGGGCAGGCGTGAACACGTGGGGAGTCAGGTTATTTTCGAGGTAGAGCACGCCGATCAGTGTGGCCTGTTTGATCAGAGGCAGGCAGAGAACGGAACGGACGCGATTGCGGCGGATGTACTCATCGGCGGAAAACACGCTCTGGGCGGAGGCATCGTCCAGAATCACGCTCTCCTGTGTCCGTAGCACGTAGTGAAGGACGGACTCGGGCAGTTCTGCCGCTGAGACGCTCGCTTGCCGGAAGCGGACGCTGATTGTGTCGCCGCTGGTCGTGGCTTCCGCCTCGATTTGCTGCGCACCAGCGTGCGGAACGATCAAGAGTCCGCGCTGTGCTCCGGCGTGCTCGAGTGCGGTTCGCATGAGCGTGTCGATGAGCTTTTCGGGAACGATCTCGCCCGAGACCGCTTGCGAGACCTTGACTACAGTCGTGAGATCCAGGTGTTCGACCGGGGCCCGGATCGTGCTCGTCGCGTGGGCCGGCGACGGCTCCGCCCGCAGCTGCGGGTTGGACTCATCCAGTTGCCGCACCTTGCCGTCGGCCCCCCACTGCAAATAGCAGTAGCGGGCGTTGCGCAGGTACGCTTGGGCGATGGTCTCGAATCCACGTGCCGCATAGAAGCGCGCGGCGAGCTCGCCAGCGATAGCTTCGTTCTGAATGAAGCCGTTCTCGCGCGCGAGCCGGATGGACTCTTCGTAGAGCCGCTCGGCGTCGAGCGGCCGCCCTTCGATGCGGGCGATCTCGGCGCCGATCAACGCCGTGCGGTTTCCGAAGTTCTCGGGGCAATGATGCGCCCATATCTCGAGTTGCCGCTGATGCGCGGCCAGAGCTTCCAGGTGCACGGGATGCTGGTCGCCCGAGTTCGCGTTGCAGTATGCCGCTCGCGCAAGCGCGGCGTAAAAACGGTATTCGGCTACCTCAAAGAATGATGGTGAGGTCCACAGCAGCCGTTGCGCCTGCAATTCCGCCTCGATGGCGGACTCATACTCACCCGCATGAAAGCGCGCTTGCAACTTGAGGATCCAATACCAACACGAGGGAAGTGCGAGGCGCGGATCCGCCTCGAAGTGCTCCTCGAAGCGCACCTCGTCGAATTGCGTATCGTTGAAGGAGTTGAATGCTGGCGTCAGACCTCGCAGCGTAAGGATCAGCCGCAACTGGCTGGTGATGATGTCGATGACGAGACCGAACCGAATCTTGCGCGCGAATGCGAGTCCGGCCTCGGCTTCCCGCTGGATGTCAGGCAATGGCTCGCCAGAAGCGAGCAGGTTGGTGATCAGATTGTTGCAGCTATAAGCTGCAAAGGTGAGGTCGCCGATCTCGTTGGCCGTGTTGAAGGCGCGCCGCACCAACGGGCGGCCGGTGCGGATGTGCTGCGTCCAAGGATTGACGAGGTTGCCGAATGACATGAAGACACGGGCCATGAAGCGATCCAGGCCCCGCTGCTCGACCAGCTCGAAGCCGAGCTGGCCGAAGCGGAACGCCGTCGGGTAGTCGTTGAAGTGCGGGCCCACGATCATGCCGAGCCACACATAGGCGAAACACGAGGCTCCGCTGTTGCCATGCTCGAGACTGATGTTCGCCATGCGGCAGAGGACCAGGCAGAGCAAGTTGTCATCCGTAAACAAAGCGGGCGTGACGACTTGCGCGAGGACATCCAGAGTGGCGCGCCAATCCGGGTCGCTGGTCAACGGCAGCTCGACCAGGGCTTCGATGGAACGGCTGCCGATGCGCCGCCAGAGCTCATCGTATTCCTTGCGCACCTGCTCCTTTGTCGGGTGTGCCGACCATTGCACACCGATGCGCCGCAGGTACTCCAGGCACAGCTCGATGCCGCGATCGCTGCGATCCAAGGTCGTGTAGAGCTCCAGGCGCAGGCATGCAACCGCGGCACTATCAACCAGCGTCGCGGTACGCGCCGCGAGGGCGGCGAGCCGTTGTTCGGCAACCGCCAGGTGACTGCTCAGAAATTCGCACTCTGCACGGTGGAACTCCAGCGCAAACAGGAGCGAATAGCGCTGCTCCCAGGCGTTCTCTGTGAGCAGCGCCCGGCCGGCGGCAAAATATGCCAGCGCCGAGGCGTACGCCGCCGAGGTTTTGGCCCGCTCGCCCGCAATGAGGTTGAGCCCGGCGACTCGCTCCCGCTCTTCCCGTGAAGTGATCAACCCGGCGCCGCGGTTGAGCTGATTTACGATCTCGAAGATGCGGTCCTCGAGTTTCTCCGCGGGCGTCTGACCTGCAAGCAGCCTGCCGATCCGAAGATGGATCGCCGGACGCTCGCCAGCAGGGATGAGTCCGTAGGCCGCCTCCTGGACGCGGTCGTGGATGAACGCGTAGCCGCCGTCCTGGCGGACGATCAACTCCGTGCGGAGCGCCTCCCACAGTGCCGTGTGGATTTCCTCTTCGGATCGTCCGTGAACCAGGGTCAGAGTGCCGATCTCGGCCACGCTCCCCAGGCAGGCAAGTTGCTTGAGCCGTTCCTGCGTCGAGTCGGACAATCGTTTCAGCTTGCCGACCATGAGATCCACCACGTTGTCGGTGTAGCCTTTGGCCCGGATGCGCCCCAGATTCCACCTCCACGCGGCCGCGTCCGGTTCGAAGGCAAGCAGCCCTTCCTCGGCCAGCGCCGTGAGGAATTGGATCGCGAAAAAAGGATTACCCAGCGTTTTGTCGTACACGAGCCGGGCGAGGGGCTCGGCAGAGGCGTGCTCACAATGCAGCGTGTCAGCAACGAAATGGGTCACATCGTCGAGCGAGAGAGGCGCGAGAGCGATATCGCGCACCACGGCGCCGGTTCCCCGAACGGCATCCAGAGTTTGCATCAAGGGGTGAGAGGTGCTCACCTCGTTCTCCCGAAATGCCCCGATGAGGAGCAGATGACGGACGTCAGGGTGCGTCATGAGGTGCTCTAGCAGCTTGAGGGTCGCCGCATCCAGCCACTGAAGATCGTCGAGAAAGAGGGCGAGCGGGTGCTCCGTGCAGGCGAAGACACCCAGAAAGGCGCGGAACACCATGTGAAAACGGCTCTCGGCTTCCGTGGCGGGGAGCGCCGCAACCAGTGGCTGCTTGCCGATGACGAACTCGAGCTCGGGAATGAGGCTGACAATGAGTTGACCATTCGCGCCAACGGATTTGCGGATCGCGTTGCGCCAACGGTCAACCTCTACCTCGCTCTCGCTCAGAATATGGCCAATGACAGTCCGGAACGCCTGGGCAAGCGTGGCATACGGAATATCCCGTCGATACTGGTCGAACTTCCCGGATAGGAAGACGCCGCGCGGCAGGACGATCGCTTTGTGCAGTTCATGGACGACCGAGGACTTGCCGATCCCGGGATAGCCGTGGACCAGAACCAGAACCGGTGTTCCGGTGGTGATCACCCGCTCGAAGGCGGCGAGCAGGGCCTCGCGTTCTTGATCACGCCCGTACAGCTTCTCGGGCATCAGAAGTCTGTCTGACGTGTCGTGCGCGCCGAGAGCGAAGGCGGCGATGCGTCTGTTGGCGTCCCATTCGCCGAGGCACCGCCTGAGGTCAGCTTCGACACCGGCCGCAGTCTGATAGCGGTCTTCGGCGGTCTTGGCGAGGAGCTTGAGGATCAGGGCAGAAACAGGAGCTGGGACCTGCTTCGACCGCTCGCTCGGCTGCACGGGCTGTCTCGCGATATGACAGTGAATCCATTCCATTGGATCGGACGCGGTGAACGGCAGGCTGCCGGTCAGCATTTCATACAGCGTGACGCCGAGTGAATACAGGTCGCTGCGAGAGTCGATCGAACGATTCATGCGTCCCGTTTGTTCGGGCGCCATGTAGGCGAGCGCTCCGGCGAGAACTTCCGGAGGGTCGGGCGACTGCCGTTCGCGTGGCAGCCGCGATGCGATGCCGAAGCCCATCAGCCACACCTGGCCGGTCGCAGCGTTCACGAGAGCGTTGGCGGGTTTGACGTCTTTGTGGATGAGGCCGTGCTGGTGAACCCGGCCGAGCGCGGCCGACAGTCCAATTGCGACAAGGAGGAATTGTCGCAATTGCATGGGCGTTCCAACCAGTCGGTCCAGAGGTTCGCCTCCGGGGTCCTCGAGCACGAGCACAGGGCGCCCCTGATGCCTGGCGAGCGCGAGAGGCCGAACGGCCCAGGCGGGATCGAGTTCGGCTCGCAACGAATATTCGTGCTCCATACGGCGCAGGCTCCGCGGAGCGGTGTGTTCCCGAAGCGGGGCGACCACGAGCGCGGATTGCAGAGTCTCGTTGGTCGAGCTCCGGAACCGGACACGGTAAAGTGCGAACTCGCCATCATCGCGGAGCGTTTGGCGCGTTCCTTCCGTAAGCTCCAGCGCGGCGGCCTGCCATCTCGAATCCATGCGCCCTCTCCAGCATGAGCGTCACGATGGCGACCATACCCGATATGGCTCCAATCCGGTATTCCAGGGCGAGGACTGGCGGGTTTTACAGGGTTACAGATGTAACCCTGCGGGCGGCGGCCGCACCCGGCGTCGAAAAGTACGCGCTTAACGTCTGCCGCCGCCTACGTGGCCGTGCCCATCATGCATTTCATCTCCTCTGAAATGGTCAATCCGATCGAGCCGCATTGACGCGTCCCGCCCATCGCCAGGATGGGGCAGCCGACTGCTATAGCCGTGGCGAACATCGAAACGGCTATCTACACGACCGCGAAAGTTTTCAGGGCCGTGAAACCACGGGCCGGCGCCAATGAAGGCACCGCCCACAAACCATTCCGGGCTGTAGTAGCCATAAGGAGCGCACGTATAAGGGGCATAGTCATAGTACCCATAAGGACATGCCGGTTCGGCTCCGATGGCCACGCTCACCTCAGCCTCTGCCCGGGAAGCGGTTACCGTGAAGCTAACTGCGGCAACGGCAGCAGCGAGAACCAGAGATTTGAATCTGTTCATGAATCTTCCTCATTATAGTCAGGCTCGAGTACGTGGTGCAGGTCAGCCTTTCGGGAAATTCGCATCAATGGAAGTTCCATCAGGCATCTGACACTGCCCGAGGCCGCCGCCATTCATTCCGTCGGACGGATGCACGAGGCGGAACTGACATCGCATGTGTGAGCCGTCGGTTTCGGCGAGATTCGCGACCACGCGCCCTGAGTAGTGCGTGATGAAGTCCGGCGACGGGTCTGCTCCCCAGTAACCCCAGTCCATCCCGCGTCGACCACCCCAGCCGGTCCAAAGAGGTCCGATGCCATCGACGGTCGTGTCTTTCGTGATCTGAAAGTACTGTCCGCTGTACGTCTTGCCGTTCGACAGCGTTGCGCTGATCGTCCCGGAAACCCCATCGGAGCTGCGCCAGTTAAAGGTGGCCGCGCTCGCACCGGATGGCGTGGCTCCCGTCCCGGTTCCCATCGTAGTGCAACCGGCCGCCATGACGGCGAGCAGCGGCAACATCAAGGCGGTGTTCTGATACTTCATCTCGACTCTCCTGTTCAGGTCCGTCCGCGAAATTGCGCCGGCTTCCGACGGAAAGTGTGGCCACCGACAATCGCATGTCGATTTCATGTCCTGCACTAAATATTGCAGCTGAAACTGTCTTGCATCTGTGTCCTTGCGTGGAACGCCGCGGCACGGCCGGAGGTCGGCGGCGCGCGACCTAACATACGCGGGAGCCTGTCCCGGGCAGGCAGGCGCCGTGCAGGAAACGCCGCGTTTTTCAGCGTCTGTCTTTTATTCCACTTGAAATTCGCTACTCGCACAGTGACACCGGCGTGTAACGGTCAGTGCGGACAGTAGCCTCCGCCGGAAGCGGCGGTTCAAGGCGCAGCGCCTCGGGAACTTGTCAGCCAGACGGGTTCCGTGACTCGCAAAGCCGCCAGTGAATCACATCTCGGAGTTGTTTGAAACGCTACGAACCAAGTCGAGGTAACCATGAACGAATGGGTTCTGTATGTGTTGACGTGGGCCTCCCAGTTGTCCGGGTATCCAATGCCGGATGCCCCGCCCCGGGTTCAGTTGGAACCGGAGAGCTGGTTCAGCCATCGGGTATGCAAGGACCACATTCCATGTCCGGTCTTCGGGTTGTATGAGGACCATGATGTCGTCTTCCTGAGAGAGGATCTGACAGACGCCGCCAGAGATCACATCGCCGTGCACGAATTCGTGCATTACTTGCAGCACCAAAGCGGCCGGTTCGACCTAGTCTCCTGCCTGGATACCGACGAGCGCGAGCAGGAAGCCTTTCGCGTGCAGAGCCGCTTTATCTCTGAGGTCCAGGGCGGCTTCGAGCGGTTCGCGATCAACCATCTGGGTTGCCGGCGTGAACCGTAGGACAGTCGCGCTGGCTAGCTAGCCTGCTTCCGCGCCAGATCGCCCTGCGTCTGGATGGATAGGTCTTGCCACTTCTCCCACGTTTCAATCCGCTTGGCGTATTCGGCGCGCGTCAGCGGCAAACCGCCCGAGCCGAAGAAGATCCGCAGCGGCGGATCCTCGGCATCGACCAGCTTCAGAATGGCTGGACCTGTGGCGTCTGGGTCGCCCGGAACATTGTTGCTGCGCAATGCCGCGATTGCGGCACGTGCACCGTCATACTCACGCATCTGCGCGGCTCGCTTGGCCGAAGGGCCACTCCAATCCGTGGCATACCCGCCCGGCTCGACCAGAGTCACCTTGATGCCAAAGGCGGCCACCTCGGCCGCGAGGGACTGGCTGAAGCCCTCGAGACCCCATTTTGAGGCGTGATAGAGGCCGACGGTGGGGAAGGCATTGACTCCGCCGATCGAGGAGACCTGAATGATGTGGCCGGAGCCCTGGGCACGCAGGATCGGCAACGCCGCCTGGGTGACCCAGAGCGCGCCGAAGAGGTTCGTCTCAATCTGGTCCCTGGCCTCGGCTTCACTGACCTCTTCAATCGTGCCGAACAGGCCGTATCCGGCGTTGTTGACCACCACGTCGAGGCGGCCGAAGTGCGTGTGCGCCGCAGTGATCGCGGCACCGACTGCAGTTCTGTCGGTAACATCCAGCGTGATCGCCGCAACCTTCTCGCGATAGCGTTCGACGAGGGGAGCGAGCTTTTTCACGTCACGGGCAGTTGCCGCAACTCGATCGCCGCGCGCCAGCGCTGCCTCCGCCCAGACCCGCCCAAAGCCCTTGGACGTTCCCGTGATAAACCACACCTTGCTTGCCATGCAAATCATCCCGCGCCGCACGGACGCCCCGCAAAACCGAAATGGTCTCGGCATCACGTATAAGGGGACCTGGGCCGCTTTCAAATCCCTCAGAAGAGGGGAAGCAATCAACTGAACGACGCACTCGGCAGGACGACCGACAGGAATTCAGCCGATGCGCCCGGCGAGGGCGGTTGGGCTTTCCACTCGAACTCGGAACGGACGGTGCCGGCATTGTCGCGGCTGTCCGGTCGAACGTCTCCCGCTTCAAAGTCGGTGAAGAAGTCTACTCATACAATTCGGACAACCCCAAAGGGGGTTGCTATGCCCAATATGTCGCGGTGCCGGCTGAGCGCGGTGTGCAACATGGGGGAACGCCGCGATCTTTCACTCCGGTCGCAACGGCAACGGTGCTACGAGAAGGCACTTTCGGACGCAGTGGTCAATGCCAACAGCCCCCTGGTTGCGGCGCTCCACCAGAGGCATTCCTCCGGGCTTGGCCCAACCCTCGTCGCTGCACGGCTGGCCAAGCCGCGTGGCTAACTGCCGCCCTCGAGCACGGACACCGCCATAAGCGGGTCCCGGTTCAGGCAATAGAAAGGCCGGGAGCGCGTTTGACGTCCCGGCCCTGGTCGGGACTGTCCCGGAGGATGGGCGCTACCTCTATGTGACCCGAGAGGAGTGGCATCTGCAGTTCTGCGATGTCTTTGACCGGATCGTCGCCTACGACAGAGGGACTGCGATCAATGTGGTCAATCCGGAGGCCCTCTCGGGCAGCCGGCGGTTATGACAGGATTGCCATGAACTTCGGCGCGGTCCTGGCGGCACGGCACACTGCTGTGGCAGATGGCGCCAGAGCGAACTGCTCAATAGGGTGCCCGTCCGCAGACACTTGGGTGCATGGACTGCCGATCGCGTGCTGAGCGTGGGGGAGGGCGGAGCGTACGAGGTGCCCTTTCCGGCAGACTCGACTTGTCTCATAACAGAAACAACAAGGACCGACAAATACCCCAGCGCGAGCGGCAGCCACCTCAACATGGTAGTCGGAATGCCCGCAGTCTATGCCTCAGCGGGCCGGCTTGAGCACTTCATCGATCTGCTGCGCGAGGAATTCAGCGCGGATGCAGCGGATGCGGTGCGTCGCGGCACCTGCGCAAGAAGGGCGGAGCTCATCGGCCGAGTCCAGGGACGTAGCTCAGGGTTGCAACGCTATACGCGCTGCTGATTGGTCAGGCCTCGACCAGACCATGGATATCTGCGGGCTTCTCATCCCCTCGCCATGATGCTGGCCGAGTCGGCCGGCACGCCAATCAGATGGGCCCGCGGTGATTGGATCTCCGCGTGAGGCCGTCTTGCGGTATCTTCAAGCCAAATCGCAGTGGGAGCCCTCTTAAAACCTGCGGATGTTCGCCGTTTGGCCTGCACCGGCGGTTTACATGCCTATTTGTTCTGATTTGCTTCCAATCTGCCGTCGAGAAATAGCGCCCGGCGAGATCTTCCGACAGAATCGGTGCGCTATGATCGAACCGGTTTCGCCGCAGACATTCCTTGCACCGCCCACCTTCCGGGTTACCCTGGCGGAGCGAGACCGGCTCCTTGATGTCCTGCGAATGAGTGCTGAATGTCGCGTCATACTCATCGACGCGCCGGCAGGTTACGGCAAGACGTGGCTCCTCGGACGCCGTTATGCGGAGTTGAGGACGACGGGGGCTTCCATCGTGTGGCTCGGGATCGAAGAGGCCGACGCGGCGCAGTTCCTAACGATGCTCGTGGAGGGCCTGGGCCGCGCGGGTATGGAGATAGGGCCTGTGGAAGCAATGGCGGCGCAGGGATTCGCCGATGTCCCGCTGCCGGCCGCCGTGCGTGCGCTGTCCTCGGCAATCACTGCGAGCGGCACGCCGGTTACCATTTTCGTCGACGACATCCACCGTCTCGACAAGTCCGCGATCCATGAGGTGCTCGCACGCCTCGTGGTCGAAGCCCCGGAGTCGACCCGATTCCTGTTCAGCGGCCGTGAGGGGGGCGGGCTGCCTCGAGCCTCACTGCGTGCACGTGGCGATCTTCGCGAGCTCGGTGTGGGCGATCTCAGATTCGGATACGAGGAGGCTCGCGTGCTGCTTCCACGCCTCCAGCCAGCACAGCTCAATCAGTTGCTCGACCGCACGGAGGGGTGGCCCGTCGCGCTGCAGCTCGCGCGGCTTTGGCTGGACGCGAAGCCCGAACGCGCGTCTCTGCTGGATGCATTTTCCGGCCGAACCTCGGAAGTCGCTGAATACCTGACCGAGCAGGTCCTGAGTGATCTGTCTCCAGAGCTCCAGCGCACTCTCTCGGACGTCGCGGTGCTCGACGCACTGAATCCAGACTTGGTGGCCGCGGTCACGGACAGCCAGCAAACATGGGGGCGGCTGCTCGAGGACGGCCGCCTCGAGCATTTCCTCGTGCCGCTCGATGAGGAGCGCTACTGGTTCCGTCTCCACCACCTGCTGCTCGACTACCTTCGTGCGCGGCGGCGCGAAAATGGTTGGGACGGGCGAGAACTCCACGCTCGCGCTACGCTGTGGTTTGAACGGCACGGTCGCGTACGCGAAGCCGTGCGTCACGCCGTACTTGCCGATGACATTCCGCGCGCCGCCGGACTAATCGAACGCGCGGGTGGTTGGGAGCTTGTGCTGTTTGGAGGTACGTCCTTGATGCGGGCACTTCTCAGCTCGCTCCCTTCGGATCGTTTGGGCGAGTTTCCGCGAGTCCAACTCTACCGTGCCTTCCTTGCGGCCAAGGACGGTGATCTTGCTCGCGGCATTCGCCTGTACGAGGAAGTATCCGCAGCGAGCCGCGCTGGCAGGAGCGCCGATCTCGAACGTGATTTGCTGATCATAGGCCATCTGATCTTTCTGTACGCGGACCGCGCCGTCGGGCCGGAAGACCTCCAAGGTCTATATCGCGAATACGAGGCATTAGCCCCTGCCGATGATGTGGCGCGGGCGACGCTCCTCAACAGTGCGTGCTTGCTCGCCTTTCGCATCGGTGCAATGTCTGACGCCCTGGAAGCGTGCACACGCGCGGTGCGGGAGATGCGCCGCATCGGTTCAGTACTGGGCCTGAACTACTGCCTATTCCATCTTGGGCTGGCCCAATTGCACCTCGGCGAGCGTCGTGAGGCGGAGGCAACGCTGCGTGAGGCGGCCGCTATGGCGGAGGAAAACTTCGGTGCGGATAGCGGCCTGAAGGCCATTGCAGAGGTATATCTGGCTCTGGCTCTGCACGCGCGAGGCGACGTCGCCGGAGCGGCCGATCGCCTCGAGGCCTCTCTTCCGCAGGTCGAGTCTGCAGATGGGTGGCTGGATCTGTACGCAGAGGCGTACGAAGTGGCTATCGCAAACGCTATTGCGTGCGGCGATCGCGCGGCTGCGACCGCGGTAACAGACCGCATGATGCAAACAGCGGCCCGTCGCGGGTTGGTGCGGCTCGAGCGTCTCGCGGTCGCGTATCGCGTCCAGACGGCGCAGCTGCTCGGCTTGCGGAACGCGGAGATCGACCGGAATGTTCCGCCTTCGACTGATATGCCACCTGGCCTACGAGGCCTCGAATGGGTGGCTGGCGCCTGGCGTGACACCCCTTCGATCTGGCGCGAGCACCACGCAATAGGGGTCGTGCATGTGCTAACAGCGCTCGCGTGCAAAAGGCCAGCCGAAGCTGCTCCGATTCTCGACGACCTCGAGATTGCGGCTAAGGCGGGAAATCGTCGTCGGCACCTGCGCGTCATTGGGGCGCTGCGGGCCGCTGTTCACGTCCAGCTCGAACAGCCGGAGGCGGCTGCGGCCGCGTTTGCCCCGGTGCTCGAGTCCGCCGTCTCTGAGGATGACACCCAGTTCCTGGTCGATCTGGGGCCGGTACTTCGGTCACTGTTGCAGAAGACCTGGGCGCGCAGCCGGGTCCAAGGCGGCAGCTCCCGGATCCGGCACGTTCTCGGGGCTGCCGTGACGACGCTGGGTCGGGCGGCCACCGTACGAGGCGACGCCGGATCGCTCAGCGCACGTGAGCTGGAAGTGTTGGCGGAGCTCGCGAATGGCGCACCAAACAAGGTGATCGCGCGCAACTTGCAGATGACTGAAAACACTGTGAAGTTCCATCTGAAGCGGGTTTTCCACAAACTGCACGTCCGCCACCGTGCCGAGGCTCTGCAAGCCGCGCGTACCCGAGGACTACTCCCCTGATGCGGTGCGCCCGGTGAGCACTACCCTTTTGGGTAGGTCCACACGGCCATTACCTACTCGCCACACCGTTTGACCGGACGGCCCAGACCACCGACGCTTCATTTCCATAAGCGCGGGGGGAAGGCATGAGCGACGTGCTCCGGATCGGTGTTGATGTCGGCGGAACGAATACGGACGCAGTTCTGGTCCGCGGCAAGGACGTGCTCGCGAGCTACAAGGCGCCAACCTCACCAGACGTCGGCACCGGTATTGTCGCGGCCATTGACGATGTGCTGAAGCGTGCCGCGGTAACGGCCAGCTCGGTCGGTGTCGTAATGATCGGCACGACGCACTTCACGAACGCTTTTGTCGAGGCCCGGCATCTTTGCCGGGTTGGCGTGCTCCGTCTTGGTGCGCCGGCGACCCTTGCGATCCGCCCGCTCGTGGATTGGCCACCGGAGCTCAAGGCGGTCGTCCACGGGCATAGCGAGATTATCGGAGGGGGATTCAACTACGACGGCCGTCCCATCACCCCGCTATCGCATGATGAGGTACGGCGCGCTGCGCGAGAGTTCCGTGCGCGGGCAATCGATGCGGTTGCCGTCTCCTCGGTGTTTGCGCCGGTCAACGTGACACAGGAGCAGGAAGTAGCCCACATTCTGCAGGAGGAACTGCCTGGCGTGCGGGTTGCGGTGTCTAGCCAGATCGGTCGGATCGGATTGATAGAGCGTGAGAACGCAGCGGTGATGAACGCGGCGCTCCTTCCGATGGCGGAGCGCGTCGTCGGCTCGTTCCGCCGGGCGCTGTTGGATCTCGGGATCCGCGCGCCTTTTTATGTCAGCCAGAACGATGGGACGTTGCTCGATCCCGACGTGGTCTCGCGATATCCGGTATTGACCTTCGCGTCCGGGCCGACGAACAGCATGCGCGGAGGCGCGTTCCTTTCCGGGAAGGCAGACGCGCTGGTCATGGACATTGGCGGGACCACCACGGACGTGGGCGCGCTGCTTCACGGCTTCCCCCGTGAATCTTCTGTTGCCGTGGACATTGGAGGCGTGCGCACCAACTTCCGAATGCCGGATCTCCTGTCCATTGGCCTTGGCGGTGGCAGCTTGGTTACCACCGAGAACGGGCGGGTACGCGTCGGACCGAGGTCTGTCGGATATCGGATTACGAGCGACGCTCTCGTATTTGGGGGTGACCAGTTGACCGCAACGGATATCGCCGTTGCCGCGGGTTATGCAGACGTCGGTGATCGCGAGCGTGTGGCAAAACTCGACCGCGAGCTCGTCGCCGCGGCCGTGGACGAAATTCATCGGCTGGCGGAGGACGCGCTGGATCGCATGAAGACCAGCTCGGCGGCTGTTCCGGTCATCCTGGTGGGAGGCGGCAGCATTTTGATCAACCGCGATTTGCGCGGCTGCGACTCTGTCACGGTGCCAGGGCACGCTGGTGTGGCGAACGCGATCGGTGCAGCGATTGCTCAGGTCAGCGGTGTGGTTGATCGCCTGTTCTCCTATGAAAAACAGGGCCGCGACGCGGCACTCGCCGAAGCGCGCGAAGAGGCCGTGCGCAATGCCATTGCGGCAGGTGCGCAGCCTTCGTCCGTGGGCATCACGGAGATCGAAGAGCTGCCGATTCAGTATCTCCCGGGCGGCGCTGTACGCATTCGGGTCAAGGCAGTTGGGGATCTCGTCCTCGGACGGGCTGCATGAGGGAAGCTGCAATGCAAATCACGCTGGAACATGTTGACGACCTCGCACGCGGCGCGGCCATCCTGGGCACGGGGGGCGGCGGCGATCCTTACATTGGCAGCTTGATGCTTCGACAAGCGCTGCAGGACGGCCACCGTGTGGATCTCGTCGACGTCGAATCGCTCGGCGACGATGACTTCGCCGTGCCTTTCGCGATGATGGGGGCCCCGACCGTCATTGTAGAGAAGATCCCGAACGGCGCGGAGATGGTCGCCGCGCTGCGCACGACAGAGCGGTATGTCGGTGAGAAGGCAAAAGCGGTGCTCTGCGCCGAAATCGGTGGCCTGAACGCGCTGTTGCCGCTCGTGCTCGGTGCACGGTGCGGGCTCCCGGTCGTCGATGGCGACGGCATGGGACGAGCGTTTCCGCAACTGCAGATGATTACCTACAACATCTTCGGTGTGCCGGCGGCGCCCATGATCATGGCCGACGAATACTCGAACACGGTACTGATCGAGTCGGATCATGCGCTCGAGGTCGAGCGGCTCGGTCGCAACATGGTCGTCGCGATGGGTGGCGCGACCAACATCTGCCTGTATCCGATGCACGGCCGGGACGCAAAGCGCTCCATGGTACGCGGCACGATTTCGCTGGCCCTGGGGCTGGGCCGCACGATCCGCGAAGCCCGGCGCGCGAGCAATGACCCCTTTGTACGCCTCCTCGAATATCTGCGTACCACGCCTTATTACCAGCACTGCCGCGTGCTGTTCGAGGGCAAGACGGTTGACCTGCTGCGCGAGACGAAAAATGGATGGGCGATGGGGGAGGTCGTGCTGGAAGGTACCGGGGGTTGCCTGGGCCGGCGGTGCACCGTCCGGTTTCAAAACGAGCACCTGGTCGCCCGCGAGGGCGAGCGCGTGCTGGCCATCGTGCCGGACCTCATTGCGATCCTCGATGCCGCCACCGCCGAGCCCATCACGACGGAAGCCCTGAAGTACGGGCAGCGTGTTGCCGTCGTCGGCATCAGCGCCGCGCCGATCATGCGCTCACCGGAGGCGCTCGCGGTGTTCGGGCCGCAGGCATTCGGGCTCGAGGACCCCTTCGTGCCGCTGGAGCGGATTTCGGTCTGATCATTCCGGGAGACACGAGCATGCGCACCCAGATAGAGCTGATCACACCCATCATCACGGAGGGCGTCCGGCACCTTGACGACGTGAAGCCGCTGGAACGAGCGGACCTGAGCGTTTCGCACACGCTGATCCAGCAAGGACCGGCCTCCATTGAATCGGAATTCGATGAGGCACTGAGCGTCCCGGACACCATCCGCAAGGCGATTGACGCGGAACGGCGTGGCGCCAATGCGATCATCATCGACTGCATGGGCGATCCGGGCCTGCAGGCTTGCCGCGAGGCCGTCACCGTTCCGGTGTTGGGGCCGTGCCAGACAGCCCTCCACACCGCCGGGCTCCTGGGACACGGATTCGCATTCGTGACGGTCCTGGAGCGTCTGCGTTCACTGGTCGGAAAGCTCGTCGCCGCTTACGGGCTCAAAGACAGCTATGCGTCCTTTCGAGCGGTCGATATTCCAGTCCTGGATATATCGCACGACCTCGCCAGCCTGAGTGCGGCCCTGGCGCGAGAGGCGATTGCGGCGGTCAGGGACGACCACGCCGACGTCATTGTGCTCGGGTGCACCGGATTCCTGGGTTGCGCCGGCGCCATACGCAAGGCCCTGCTGTCGCAGGGTCTTGACGTTCCCGTGATCGATCCGATTCCGCTTGCGGTACATATGGCTGACGCCCTCGTCAAGACAGGCTTGTCACACAGCAAGCTGACGTATCCACCGCCGGGCCGAAAGGCTCTGCAGGGATACAGCTTTCCAGAATTCTCGCCCGTCGCATCGCACTAATAAGACATCACCAATCAACGGAGAGAACGCATGACCGTCCGCTACTCATTGTTGGCCGTAGCTGTTGCCGGCGCCCTGTACTTGCCACGCAGCGCCATTGCACAGTCCAGCGATCACCAGCTGGAAGAGGTGGTGGTCACAGCGCAAAAACGTGAGCAGAACTTCAATGATGTCGGTGTCGCCGTCAGCGCCTTCTCAGCCGATGACATTGCGGCAGCCGGCTTCAATACGCTGAACGATATCGCCAGCCAGACTCCGAACGTGCAGATCAAGAACGTGCTCGGCAACAGCATCACGAATGTGACGATCCGGGGCATTGGGCTCAATGACTATGCCGTCAATAACAACCCGGCGGCGGGCATTTACGTCGACAACATCTATCTCGTGTCGCCGGCGATGCTGAGCTTCGGTCTCCTGGAC
The DNA here is from genome assembly GCA_028293805.1 of Gammaproteobacteria bacterium. GTDB lineage: Bacteria > Pseudomonadota > Gammaproteobacteria > Steroidobacterales > Steroidobacteraceae > 13-2-20CM-66-19. The sequence goes on along the minus strand of JAQGOC010000124.1, from coordinate 10,573 downwards.
CTCGACCGCATCGAGGTTCTGAAGGGTCCGCAAGGGGACTTGTATGGGCGTAACACGACTGCCGGAGCCGTCAGCTTCGTGAGCCGCAAGCCGTCGGAGGTCCCGGATGCCAAAGCGGAGGTCGGCGTCGCCAATTACGATAACTGGCACGTCGAAGGCGCGCTGGGCGGGGGAATTGCGCCGGGCCTTTCGGGCCGGATTGCCTTGAAAACCGTGCAGCAGGACTCGGGTTGGCAGACGAATTACATTACCGGAAAAAGGGTCGGCAAGATCGATCGCACCTCGGGTCGCGCACAGCTGGACTGGAAGCCGACAGATAACGTCAACGTCCTGTTGAACGTCCATGGGGGCTATGACCGATCGGACGTCGAGCTCATCAAGGTCGCCAACGTCACGACCAGTCTCGGCAGCCAATACGCGGCCGATCCGTATGTGTCCGGCGCGTCGAATCGTCCGCACATGGACCTTCAGTCTCTGGGGACTTCCCTTACGGTCGATTGGACGTTGTCGAAACAGCTAACGCTCACATCCGTCAGCGGGTACGAGCATTTTACGCGACTGCACGTTGAGGATCGGGATGGCACGATCCTGCAGCAGCTCGACGGCACCTTCAACAATCATCTGGACCAGTATTCTCAGGAATTGCGCCTCACCTACGTCGGCCCAGAGCTGGCGCTCATCGGGGGCCTGTTCTACTCGCAGGACACCGTTCGGACACTCGACCAGTACGCCGCGAGCGACCTGTTGTCGTTGCTCGGGCTGAACGGCCTGCAGACGATTGGCAACCAGTACAGGCAGCGAACGCGGTCCGAGGCTGCCTTTGTGCACGGCGAATGGAATTTCGCGCCTTCTTGGACGCTGATCGCCGGTGCACGATTCACCGATGATCACAAGAACCTCGACCAGGCCACGACCTTCCTGGGGGCCAACGGCGTGGTTGCCGATATATTTACGCCCGTCGCCCACGACTATTCGACGCGCAATCTGTCTGGAAAGGTAGGCCTTGACTACAAGGTCGTCGAGCATACGCTGCTCTACGCCAGCGTCAGCCGCGGCTTCAAGTCCGGCGGCTTCCAGGGTCAGCTCACGTTCGATCCCACGGCCCTCAAGCCCTTCCGCGACGAAACGGTCCTCGCGTACGAGCTGGGGCTCAAAACGCGGCTGTTGCAAAACACGCTGCAGTTGAATGCCGCTGCGTTCGACTATGACTATCGGAATATGCAGTTCTACGGACCGCTGTTCGATTCCCCCCTGGGCGTGCTGTTCGGTATCACGAACGTTGGCAACGCGAGAGTGCGGGGCATGGAGGCCGACGCCTGGTGGCGCGCCGCGTCCGGGCTCGACATTCGCGTCGGGGTCGGCTCGCTCGACACGCGCGTCACGAAGTCCATCGTGGACGGCGTCACGACGGGCAGCGAACTGCCGAACTCGCCGAAGCTGACGGCAAATGGAATGATCCGCTATCAGTGGCCGGTGGGAAAGCGGCTGCACGCCGACCTCACCCTGTCGGGTAACTACCAGGGGCACTTCGCATTCGACATCGTTCGTAACCCACCGCAGGCCCTGGTAGGCGGCTACTTCGTGGGCAATGCCGATCTGGGACTGGGGTCCGACAACTGGAAGGTGTGGCTCTGGGGTAAGAACCTCTTCAACAGGCTTTACGAGACCCAGGCACTGTATTCGAGCGTCGGTTGGGGATACGACTTCGGGCCCCCTCGGACATTCGGCGTCAATGCTTCGTGGAGCCTGTGAGGCGGTCTGAAGAATGCCTTCGGAGCAGGTCGACCCGGCTGATCTTTCGTCTGCGCTTACGGGAGGACACGCCGTGCTCAACGCGAGGCTCGTGTGGGACAATCATGTCTGCCTGCCCCTTAGACCGCACGATCCCTCGTTTCTTCCTCAGCTGGCGCGGCATCGCCGAGCCGGCACGACAATGGTTTCGATCAACGCGGGCTTCGGCAACGTTGAATTTTCTGACGTGGTGCGGATGCTGAGCGCATTCCGCGGATGGTTTAGTGCCCGTCCCGACGACTATGTGCTCGTCCGCTCTGCAGACGATATAGAAACGGCGCGGCGAACTGGCCGGCTTGGCATCGCATTCGATGTGGAAGGGGGTGACTGCGTTGGCAGTGACCCTCAGCGGGTCCACCTGTTGCAGTCGCTCGGCGTCCGATGGCTATCGATCGCATATAATCGCAACAACGCGCTGGGAGGTGGTTGCCAGGACGATGACATTGGGTTGACGCCGCTGGGCGGCGAAGTGGTCTCCATCATGGAGCGTGTTGGCATGGTCGTGTGTTGCAGCCACACGGGGCTACGCACAACCTTGGACGTTCTCGAGCGCGCGACGCGCCCAGTGATCTTCTCGCACTCGAATCCCGCTTCATGCTGGCCTCATCGGCGGAACATCGACGACGACGTGATCCGGCGGTGCGCGGCAAGCGGCGGCGTCGTGGGGATCAATGGAATAGGTATCTTCCTTGGCCGAAACGACGCGTCTATTGATGCAGTCAGCCGGCACATCGAGTACGTGCTGGAACTTGTCGGGCCTCAGCACGTCGCTCTCGGACTTGACTATATATACGATCGCGCGGAATTGGACGCTTACGTTCTCGCCCATCCGGACCTATACCCGCCGGCGGAAGGCTACGGCACCGGGATCGCGATGATGGAGCCCGAGCAGCTACCTTATCTCACGGACCGACTACTCGCGCGCGGCCACTCCGAGGCCACTGTGGCCGCGCTGCTCGGCGGGAACTGGCTCCGTGTGGCCAAGCAGTGCTGGGACGCGGGTCACGGAGAATGATGGCGGTGGTCCGTGCCGGGGCCAGGCGCGCAGGCGCATGGCGAGCCGCCAGCGGGGAAGGGAAGTGCGGCGGGGTGCCTTTCGGGGCTAACTGCGGCTGATTGCCTTACTGACCGGACAGGCGTTTCGCAAACGAGACCGCGTACGATGGAGAGCGAAACAGCAAGATGGGGTCGTTGGTGGGAGCGATGCCATCAGCCATGATCAAGGGGTCGAAATTGATCGGCTCACAGGCAACGCCCTTCTGTTGCGGCGTCGCCTGGGTGATGGTGAGGGTGCCTGCCGTGAAATGCTTGCGGTTCTCCGGCCAGGCCAACGTCGGGTTGTCCTGCGGGTCGCCTGGCTCGCCGACGTAGACGATCATGTCCCACACCGCCGGCCCTTTGCGGGTGCGCTCGATGAGATTCATTTCGAGGAAGTCATGGGGCGCTGCCTTCTTTTCCGCGGCGGTCATCTCTCTCGTGCCATCGCGGGGGGCGAAGCGCCATTTCACCAGGTGCTCGGTGCCTTTGGCATCGATGAACTTGAAAGTGTGAATGCTGAAGAAGGTGGTCTGATAGAAGTTCGCCGTGGGAGTGTGATGGCTCGCCAGCTCCGTCAGAGCCATCGCGTCGGGGTGGGTGGCGGCAAAGGCTTTCAGCTTCTCCGGGTCGGGCTGGCCCGTCTTAGGATCCGGCTTGGCGGCCAGGATGGCATCGCGAAAGGAGGCCGGTGAGGCTGCGCCGAAGATCGGCACGTTGATCATCGTGATGTGCTGCAAGGCGCCGCCGGGAAGATGGAACTCGAGCGCCATGCCGCGCGGAGCCGGCGCCGCGTCCGGTACTTGGGGGTTGCCTCCCCCGATCGAGAAGCGCGCGACCACGGGGATCGTTTTACCTGAAAAGAGCCCTGAGCGGCTGAGGCCGGCCGCGTCGGTCGTCCCAACGAACTCGCCTGCCGCGCACGTGCCTTTGATGTGGTTCCTGCGCTGGCCCGCGTGTACGCCGAAGGTACCTTCGAAAGCGTCAATCATCTGCGGGGCCGTGACCTCAGTGCTGGCGGCTGGTGCGCCGGAGGCCAACATGGGAACGCTAGACGCGGCTGACGCAAGGGTCAGGAAGACGAATCGCGCGCCGCGGCGGAAAGAAGGTGATTTCATTTCGGAAGACCTCCGTCAATGCACGAGGGGCGATACTAACTGTTCAGGCCTACAAACGTTACTGCACGTCAGGAGACGATCGCCCTTAACGATGTTTCCACGTCAGACGAAAACTGAGACTTGACATGAGAGGGGAGCCGCTCGCACGTCACGCCCGCGGTCCTTTACGATTCGGCGTGTCTGGCCCCTACTTGCGGGTCGATCCGCTAGACTCGGAGGAGACCCGACCTGAGAGGATTGCAGACGTGAAAGCCGTTCCCGCCGTACAGATCAAAAACGAACGCGTGATCGTAACCGAGTGGACCTTCGCCCCGCATGCAGAAACGGGCCAGCACGTTCATGCTTTCGATTACGTCGTCGTACCGCTTACGAGCGGTACGCTGCGCCTCGTCGAACCGGAGGGTTCTCGCGACGTACAGCTGACCGCCGGCGTGTCCTACAGCCGACCGGCGGGCGTGAGCCATAACGTGATCAATATCAATGCTCACGAATTTCGATTTCTCGAAATTGAACTCATGTAGGCAAGCTCCTGCCGCTGCGGATTTGATCAGGTGCGAGCTGCGGCGGCTCTCCAGGCCGCCGCAGGCTGACACAAACACTAAATCACTCCACCCCGTCAGCCACTCGTAGTGCTCCTTGCCCGCGCGATGGCCGCATCGACCTGCGCCTGCGCAGAATTGACGGCTTTGCGGATGCATTCGTCCTCGTCGTCCGACAAAGTAAGGCTGGAGTCGCAGACCTTGAGCGCGGCCCCGTACACGCTGTCCTTGAGTAGCGCCACGCCCGAATTCGTGGTGAGTGTCACCGGATCGAGCGTTATGGTGGCCTTCTCCGTGACCTGCTCAATGGGCGCACCCGTCGCCTCATCGCGCCCGACGGTCTTCACGCTCGGCGCCGAGATCGTGACCTGGTCGGGATCGGGAGCGGCAGCCTGCGCGCCAGCGCTCATCAAGGCGAGCGCCCCGAGCGCGAGTGCGGCGGGCAATCGTCTGCGCAAAGCCCCTGTACGGCTAAATGAAATCATATTGGTCTCCTGTAAATTGTGCACGGCACTGTTGCCGCTCATCTCGCAGGTTCGAGGGCTCATGACACGTCGCAATGTCAATTCGCCGGCATGGGATTGCAGATGAAACCCCCGCAGTGAGTGCCTGCGCGGTTTCGTTTCACCTGAAATAGAGGCCTCTGACCTGGGGCGTGACGGCCACGACAGTCAATGAGACCTCATGCTTGAAGCGCGCGATCGTTCTGGAAAGGAACTGACCGCCGCGACCTGGGATCCTCATGCTTCTGTAGAAGCCGCGTCCACATGGCCTTCAGATGCGGGGCTGACAGGCCGGCCTCCGGCAGGGAGAGTCTCACCGTTGCATCATCTATGACGGAGCTGGTGTGCAGCACAGCCAACGCGCCCGCGCAACGGCCGAAACGCAGCGAACGGCCGAGCGGCGTAGTCGGCGTGGATTCCACCATCTGCTCCTCGAGCGCAGCCAACATCACCTCCGAGAGCTCCCAACTGGCGCCGATTCGCCAGGCGACGGCAGCGGACTGCGAGTCGAGGAGGGAGGCGATCACCAGAGGGTCAGGTTGCCCTTGCGGTGCCGAGGTTGCGCAGTGATCCATTATTGCGCGGAACAACGTGATCTCCGCCAGCCCGCTGATGAGGCTGAGTAGCTCAGCCGCGAACGCGTCCGCCCTTTCGACCAAGGCCGCGTGCGGAATGGCAGCATGGGCCGAACGCAGCGCGTGTTCCCAGACAATTTCCGGAAAGCGTGAGAATTTCCCCGCCCTGGTTACCTGGAAGATCGGCTGCATCAGGGCAGCAGCCATCAACGAGCGAAGACCATCGCTCCCCAGTATGACGACCGCCCGTTCAATGGTTTCGACCGGTCGGGAGGTGACGCGATAGAAAGTGCTGTTCGCTATCTTCAGCAAGCTACCCACTAGCGATGGGTCGCGTGCAATCAAGGCGGCCAACTCGCGCCCCGAGACCTGCTCATCATTGATCGCGCGCATCAATTGAGGTAGCAGATTCGGGCGCCTCGGGGAATATCGCCGTTGCGTGGTCACATCGCCTATTGCGGCGAGTGCAGCTGCTGCCATCTGGTCGTGCTCCGGCAACGGTCGCCCGAGAGCTGAAAGACCTAACTCGAGCTCCCTCAATTTCCTGAAGATTCCGGTACGATCGAGAATCTGCACCGCAGCTGCGGGTAGGACTGGGGGCTCAGGCAAGTACTGCAGGTCGGCCGGCAGCTCGAGCACAACTTCGACCGGCCCTCCCGCGACGACCGCATCGAAACCGGAGGCCCAGCGCAGGACAGGCCACGTGGCTATTCCACAGGCGGTAACCAGGAGCAACGATAGAAACCAGATCAGCATAGGGCGAACCGACCTCCGTATCGAGCGATGGCTCCGGAACTCCTTAGGTTTTCGGCAGGCATGGGCATAGCTGGTATCCGCTTTTCAGTTTTGTGACCTGCTGCGCGCTTGCGCAAACCAGCGCCCGTTGCCTGCGGATTGTCACCCGATCAGCCCGCGAAGCTGTCCTTTTTTCGCGAACAAGAACAATGGCTTACGGACTTCACGGATTGCATCCAGCGCTTGCCGCCCGAGCCGACCCGCCTCGACGCCAAGATCCGCACCTGCCAATCGACTATCTTATCCGTGGTTCCAATAGGAGGGTGCCGTGCCCAAGAGCCGATTCCTGCAATCCGTGGTTGGTCTGTGTGCAACCAGTTTGGCGCTCACAATCGAAGCGAAACCTCCGGCGCGCCCAGCCGTGGAAGTGGACCGGGATCTCATGGAGGTCACGATCCCACAGCTGCATCGTTACTACGCGCAGCACAAGTACACCGTCACACAAGTCGTCGATTGGTACCTCGCCCGCATCGCTCGGTACAACGGCATCTATCGAGCGCTTGAACATGTGTTTGATGCCGACGCCCGGGCCGCAGCCGCGCGCGAGGATGCTGAGGCAGGAGTGGCCGCGAAGCATGGTCCGTTGTGGGGAGTGCCCATTGTCATCAAGGCCAACACCAGCATCGCGGGCAAGGTGACGACCGATGGGTGGGAAGGTTACGTCGTGTCGGGCAATGAGCTGCTCGCACCGCGTGACGCGACTATCGTGTCGCGTCTGCGTGCAGCGGGAGCGATTGTCATCGGTCACACCAACATGCCGGACTTTGCGAACTCTGACACCAACCGCAGTAGCTCATTCGGTCGCACTGGCAATGCGTACGACGTGCGCTTTTCTCCAGGCGGGTCGTCCGGCGGGACGGTCACAGCCGTTACGGCGAATCTGGCGTTGCTCGGCACTGGCACCGATACTGGTAACTCAATTCGTATGCCGGCGGCGACGAGTGCGCTGATCGGAGTGTACCCTACACGCGGACTCGTCAGCACCGCCGGCATCGCGCCGCTCGATTGGCTTCTCGACAACACGGGACCGATCGCTCGCACGGTCTCCGATGCAGCCGCTGCGCTCGACGTCATGTCGGGCGAGGACCTACTCGATCCGGTGACCAAAGGCTCGGCCGACAAGGCGCAGCGCGGTCCTTATCTGCAATATCTCAGGGCCGACGCATTGAAGGGCAAGCGCTTCGGTGTACCCGCCTTTATCCTGCAGGGCGTCGGAATACCGTTTCACGGTACGCCGGCTGCAGTATCGGAGCTCGCCGCCGTGAAGCAGGCCGCCGAGCAGTCGGTGGCTTTGGATCCGCGGACACGAGCGGCCTTTATGAGGGCAGTAGAGGAGCTACGAGCTCGTGGCGCAACGGTAGTTGTAGACGACTCGTTGCTGCCCGAAAGCTTTGCCCGGACAGCGGCCCGCGTGAGCACGTACGCTTATGTTCGCGAAGGCACGAACTTGTTTCTGAAGGAATTTGGGCCTGCGCAATATCGGTCGGCCTGCGACTACGAAACAGCGATGGGTGTGCCGCTGGGGGCGCCGATCGTCGGTTCCGAGCCGACCAATGCGCAAATCGGCGACGTCAAGATCAATCAGCGCATCCTCGAGAGCGACCCGGACGCGGAGCGCAACTTCTTTGGCCCACGGCGTCGTGCGCTCGAGTTATATCTTGAAACCATGGATCACCTGCACTTGGACGGCTACGTGTACCCGGCAATCCAGATGCCACCGGTCGACGAGACAGTGGCGCAGGATAGTCGGCTCAGCGAAGGACCTCATTCCGCTACGGGTTGGGTCAACATGCTGGGAGTTCCGGCTGTCGTCGTAGTGGGTGGCTTTTATGACAGCGGGCTGCCGTTCGGCTTGGAGTTCTCGGGGCGGCCTTTCAGGGATGGAGACCTGCTCGGTTATGCGTATGCCTGGGAGCAGGCGACACATTACCGTCATCCGCCGGTGCTGGTCGACCAAGGGCTGCTACCCGACGCACGCTGACGCCAGGCGGCATTATCCGCGGTTTTGCGCCTATTCCGCTTCAAGTGCCCGCCACGATCCTGATGTCGCGTACGGCTCCGCCGTCGAGAGCTTTTACGGCAGCCTGGTATGCAGGGCTGTCGTGTACGGCGATCGCGTGCTCGATGGAGTCGAATTCGATCAGCACCGTGCGCTCCACCTGCCCGGCCTCGTAGGCTTTGACGGCGGTTCCTCGCGCCAGGGCGCGTCCACCTTGCGATTCGATCGCCGGCACTGCGAGCCGAGCGTAGGCGGCCATTTTTTCGCAATCCGTGATCTCACGGTAACAGACAACCCAGTACGCCTTGGCCATATCGTGCCTCCTGCCGAACATTGCTCAATGAGAGGCCAGGAAGTGTACGACACCCGTCCTGGCGGAGGTCAGACGCCTGCTCGCGGCGTATTTGAAACGGTGTAGCTGCCCCAGCGGTGTGTGGTTGAAAAAGTGCAGCCGATGCACATTCGAGCGCTCGGGTTTCCAGTCCTGGAACCACCTGGGGCTGCCGACGAGATTGATCTTGCGGAGCGTCCGGCTTTTGAAACACCACCCCACGAGCTGTTCCAGCAGCGAATTTCCCGGTCCCAGGTGAGCGAAGCTCTCGTCGTAGCCCTGCTTGAGAACGTACAGGGTGTCCGAGTCGGACAGGCAAAACTGAATGGCGATCACCCGGTCCGCGAAGCGCATGGCATTGATGAATACGCGACCGGAAGGCGCGAAGCCCTCGATGAGCCCCCGGTAAAATCCGACGGCGCGCGGGTCGCAACAGATTGCAGTGCGCGTGCCGGCCGCGCCTTTCCAGCCGGAACCTTCCACTCGCAGAAATTCCCCAAACAGGGCGGCGACCCGTGCCGGGTCATTGGCGATCTCGTAGCTCGCCCCGCCCGCGCGTGCGATCTTGTGGCGCGCCTTGTTGAGATTGGACCGGAAGTTCGGCGAGAATCGCATTGCGAACGCGTCCCATGGCAGGTTGCAGACCACCTGGTCGCTGCTCGTGAGCACATCCCGGTAAAGGGGGCGTCCGCCGGCGAGATCCCGGCAGTTCAGGCAGGACTCCTTGGTGAAGCCTGTGAACTGCAGCCGGTCCCATTGCATTTCGGAGGCGCGCATGGCCTCGAGCAACGCTGCCACGAGCTGCCTGCCGGAGATGCCCTCTGCCGCGATAACGTCCGCGAGCGGCATCTGCTCATGTTCCGGAAGACGCCGCAGCTTCGAAGTCACTCCGCGGAACGACATCACCAGGTATTGGAGTGGCACGATGGCGACGGGACCAGCGGGGCTAGTCAGCAGCGCGAAGCGGACGTTCTCAGGGTCAGGCTCGAGATGATGCAAGTAGGCCTGGTACCAGTCCCATTCGTGGAAGAATCGGGGGCGCCTGATATGCGCGAGAATGGAGGCCCAGCTGTCGCGTAATGCCTGCAGTCCGTCAGGGCCCGGATGGAACGTCACCCGGATTCGCGGATCCGCAGCGGTGGAGTGGATGGCTGTCACGGTGGAGACCCATCCGGGACGACGCCCGATCGTGGGCAAAACCGCCTTCCTCGCGCGATGCCCGAGATAACTCGAAAAAAAGCGTCAGCATGATTTCAGGAACTCGCGCCGGCGGCAACCGTGAAGGTGTGCTCAGCCGCATCCGGAGCGCGTCTCGACGTGGGCGCATCACGGCCCGATTGGCTTCATGCGTGGCCTGGAGATCGAACGCGCGTTCCAGGCGTCGACCCTGCCGGCGATGTTCGCGCGTTCCACAGTTGCTGCGGCTGCGAACAGGCTCGTGCGTGCCGCTTCAGAGGCGCCGCAATCGCTCGAGTCCAGTCGCCCATTCAAGGGCGATTCCACCACCACCCGGCACCGAATAGCGCCACCATCGTCAGCGATGCGACCAGCTTGATGATGGTACCGAAAATCAAACCGAGCGAAGCGCTCGCGCCCACATGCGTAGAGCGCAGAACGCTGTTGCCAGCGGCGAGTTCACCGAGCACTGCGCCGAAAAAGGGACCGAGCAGCAACCCGGGCAGTCCAAAAAACAGTCCGACCACCGTCCCGAGCAGAGCGCCCCACACCGCCCGTTGGCTGGCCCCCACTCGCTTTGCGCCTAATGCCCCCGCGACCAGATCCATCGTCAGCCCGACTGCGCCGACCAAAGCGATGCCAACCAACCACCACAGGCCCACGTGGCGGTATTGATCCACGCGGGCAATGAGCCAGATGCCGCCAAAAATC
>JAQGOC010000226.1 GCA_028293805.1 Gammaproteobacteria bacterium | reverse complement strand
GCAAACGCACTCGTATAATTGTCCTCCACTATCTGGCTCGCTCAAGCGACTGCGCCAGGGAGGCCTTCACGTTCCACGGCAGCAACGTCTCGAAGTCTTCGACGGTCTTGGCGTAGGGCAACTGCGCGAACAGAAACGATAGATAGGCGTGCGGCTCGACGCCATTAGCCTTGGCGGTTAATGCCGAGCTCCGGACTATGCCGAGACAACGTCGTTGGATGGTCATTTTCGCTGATTGGCGGAGGGTGCGCTCGGCATAGTTTCATGTCCGCTTCAAGCATTTTAGTGCGAAGGAGAGGACATGACTACCGCAGCCTACTTCCGTTGCCCCAAGGTTCTTCGGCGGCTGCGCCTAGGACCGTTGGGTGCTCATATTGATCTATATGCCGCGCGATTACTCAAGGAGGGCCACAGCTACCAGAGTGGAGCGCGCTGTACTCGGGTCGTCGCTGATTTCAGCGTCTGGCTCGAGCGCAAGAGACTGGGTCTCGACGACGTTGATGAGCGAACAGTGGAACAGTATCAGCGGTTCCGCGCACGCCACCGATGCCCATTTATGACGGACCGACCCGCTCTGTACAGGCTGCTTGCGGTGCTGCGGGAGGTGGAGGCGATCGCACCCTATGTGCCTCCCGTACCAACCATGCTCGAGCAGATCGAGCGCGACTTCACTCGATTCTTGTCCAAGGAACGTGGGCTCGCTCGAGTAACGATTATCCGTCATCTGCCTCCCCTGCGGCGGTTTCTGCATGAGCATTGTGCGGGTGGTCGCGCGAGCTTCCAGAAGCTCACGCGAGCTGATATCACGCGATTCATCGAGCGCCATGCTCACGATCAGAGCCCGCGGTCCGCGCGGAGCATGTGCTGGACCATCCGTGCCTTTGCACGCTATCTCGTGTACGCAGGGCACATTACCGCTGATCTCGCGAGCAGCGTGCAAACGGTAAGGTCCTGGCGATTCACGACGCTGCCGGGATATCTGTCAGCGGTGCAGGTCCGCAGAGTTCTCGATTCTTGTGACCGACGCAGCACTGTCGGCAAACGCGATTACGCGGTCCTGTTGTTGCTCGCGCGTCTTGGGCTCCGGGCGAACGAGATCGCGACGATATCGCTCGACGATATTAACTGGCAGGCCAGCTATCTGACGGTACGGGGCAAAGGTAGGCGACGAGCCACTCTACCTCTTCCAGCAGAGGTGGGCAATGCCCTAGTCGATTACCTCCAACATGGTCGGCCGCGCTCCGAGAGCCGGCGGGTGTTCCTACGGCACCTGCCTCCTCACATCGGGTTTTTATCGTCATCTGGGATTTCGATGATCGCCGTGTCGGCATTGACGCGCGCCGCAGTGGATGTTCCGCGCAAGGGCACTCACCTGTTCCGCCACACTCTGGCGACACAGCTGCTCCGGGCGGGCGCCTCGTTGACGCAGATCGGGCAGGTTCTTCGGCATCAAGATCATGACACCACGCGGATTTATGCGAAGGTGGATATCAAGGCTCTTCGCACGCTCGGACTTCCCTGGCCAGGAGGTGTCCGATGAGTGCCTTGCGATCGGCGCTTCGGGATTACCTCGCCATGCGTCGTGGATTCGGATTCAAGTTCGTGCACCAGGAGCATCGGCTGGGAGGTTTCGTCACATTTATGGAACAGCGGCGCGTCCGCGTCGTCACCTCCAAGCTCGCCCTCGAGTGGGCGATGCAGCCGCCGGGGCGGCGCCCCAGTTGGGCCTTGCGTCTCGCCGACGTGCGCGGCTTTGCGCGTTATCTGCACACGCTCCAGCCGCGTACGCAGGTTCCTCCGACAGGGATCCTTGCCTATGGCGGGCGGGCGCGCCCGTATCTCTATACCGACGAGGAGATTCGCAAGCTCTTGGACGCCGCGATCGCACTACCACCTGCCGGCGCTTTGCGGCGCTGGACGTACCACTGCCTGTTCGGGCTGCTGAGCGTTACCGGGCTTCGCATCAGCGAGGCACTGTCGCTCCGCCAGGAGGATGTCGACCTCCAAGCCGGCATCCTGACGATCCGCAGCACCAAGTTTGGAAAGTCCCGTCTGGTGCCGATTCACGCCAGCACCCGGTATGTCCTGAAGCGTTATGCGCAACGGCGGGATGCTCACATCGGCACTCCACGCAGCCCGTACTTTCTAGTCGCCGAGCGTGGAGGCCCGTTGCTGCGTCAGTATGTTGACCGGGTATTCTGGCGTCTATCGCGACAGATCGGACTCAGACAACCCTCGGATCACACGGGTCCCAGACTGCACGACTTGAGACACCGCTTCGCCGTCACGAACCTGCTCGGCTGCTACCGCTCCGGTCGAAGTGCCGACGCGCTCCTCCCCGTATTATCAACGTACTTGGGCCATAGCTGCGTGCGCGACACCTACTGGTATCTGTCGGCGTGTCCGGAGCTCATGGAACACGCAGCGCACCGACTCGAGAAGCGATGGGAGGTGTCCCCATGAAGACCACTCCCGCCTTGTCGGCGCTCGTTCAGCGCTTCTTCACGGAACGACTCATGCGACAACGACGCGTCAGTTCTCACACCATCGCATCCTATCGCGACACGTTCCGCTTGCTCTTTGGATTCGCGCAGCGCAAGTTGAGTAAAGCCCCATCGTGCCTGGAGTTGACTGAGATCGACGCTCCGTTGATCAGCTCATTTCTTGACGATCTCGAGAGCCGGCGTGGCGTCGGCGCGCGTACCCGCAACCTGCGTCTCACCGCCATCCGATCCTTCTTTCGATTCATCGCCTATGAAGAGCCGGCGCACAGCGCGCACATTCAACGCGTACTCGCGATACCCAGCAAGCAGCACGACAAGAGGATGGTCGATTTCCTCACGCGCCCGGAGATCGACACTCTGATTGGGGTACCGGATCGCACCACTTGGATTGGCCGCCGCGACCACGCGGTACTTCTGCTCGCTGTGCAGACAGGCCTGAGACTGTCCGAGCTGATCGGGCTCAACCGCGGAGCGGTTGTGCTCGGCCGCGGCGCCCATGTCAATTGCGTCGGCAAAGGACGCAAGGAGCGATGCACTCCTATCGCCGGACACACTGTGTCGGTTCTTCAGGCGTGGCTCAAGGAACCATGCCGCCACGGTAGCGACGTACTCTTTCCGACCGTTCACGGAAGTCGCCTGAGCGCCGACGCCGTCCAGTATCTGCTGGCCAAATACGTTGCAGTAGCACGCTCACGGTGTCCATCGTTGAAGCGTAAGCGCGTAACGCCTCATGTGCTTCGACACAGCGCTGCCATGGAGCTCCTACAGGCCGGCGTCGATTGCTCCGTCATCGCCCTGTGGCTCGGACACGAGTCCGTTGAGACCACCCACGTGTACCTACATGCACATCTGGCGCTAAAGGAAGCCGCGCTGGCAAAAATCGCGCCCCTGACCAACGGCTCGATTGTTCGGTATCGCCCACCAGACACGCTGCTTCAGTTTCTCAGCGAGCTTTGAACTCCCCGGACTATGCCGAGTAGAATGGGTCATGCATCTACCAACGGATAGACCTTTTCCAGATACCCAACGCATCACCAGACTGCCGCTCGGCATAGTCCGGAGCTCGGCATTAACCGCCAAACTCAACGAGTTGGATCCCGAGGCCTATTTGCGGCATGTCCTCGGTCGCATCGCGGATCACCCGATCAATCGGGTTGAGGAACTGCTGCCTTGGAGCGTAGCGTCGTACTTCCCTTCCGTGCGGCTCGCCGCGCGAGCATAGGCCCGTGTACACGGAAATCTTCGATGGACTTAGAATCTACTACGCTGGATATGAGAGCCGGCGTGCCGCTGCAGGATTTCATGCAGCCATGACGATGTCGTTTCT
>JAQGOC010000207.1 GCA_028293805.1 Gammaproteobacteria bacterium | reverse complement strand
CGGTTCGACTCCGACCTCGGGCACCATCCTCAGTATTTCACTCCGGCGCACTTTGTAAGCTCGCTGACGGCAGCGGCCTCATTCTGTTAGGGACGCCGAATGGCTCGAACTGTTGGCGACTTGCTATCGGCACGACCGCACTGACAAGCACCCGTAATCCGATACACCGCTAAGGAGCTATTCTTGCGAGATGAAGTTTGACAAGCCTAAGGTTCAACGCTGTTTGGTTCGCACGCTCTTCCTGGGTATCGCAAGACCTTCCGATCTACCGACTTCGTTCTTAGGATAGTCGAGCTTCGGCGGATCGGAAAATCCGTCGAAGGCAGCGCCGGGAGTCCATCCCGGAAGACTGTAGACACGTTTTTCTCGTAACCCGGTAACTCCCTCATTCCACGTGAGCAGCATGCGGGCCCCTGGAAGTCGGATCATTGGGCGGTCGGTATCCCGACCGCATTCACATCGAGGTCGATCTGCCAGACGCCGGCTCGGCGGCGCCAGACCTCGACGTAGCTGCCAGTCTCGACGCTCCGGCCGCCGTCGTGCTCGAGGACCGAATAGGGCCCGTACACATAGGCAATCTCTCCGGAGCCAACGTTTTGTTCTGCGCCGATCCGGACTTTCACTCCAGACTTGACCATGCTATCGATCGCTGCGCGAATGGCTTGCCTTCCGCGGGCGGTTGCGCTGCCTGACATGACGAGCTGTGCGTCTTGTGAGTAGAGCGCCGCCACCGCAGCCGAGTCGCCTCGATTGAAAGCGACTTCCCAAGAGTGTTTGAGCTCGACGGGAACGGCCGGAGTCGCAATACCCGCGCTACATGCGGTCAGAACTAAACCCGCGGCTGGGGCGACGAAAAGACGCAGCAGGGTTGCGTAGGAGGACACTATCGCTGCCTTCACGGAGTCTTCCCGGTGGATGGGGTGGAGTTGGCAGTCTGCAGCTGCCATGCCTGATCGACGAGATAGGCATGGATAGCTGCGGCATTCTCTCGAGAAAGCACGTCATCCCAGCGAGCCATGCCTTGGGCCTGCAGGGCGCCGTTGAGAACGATGTCATAGAAGCTTCCGTGAATCGCGCGCGGCAGTTGTCGCAGATCCGGAACCAAGCCGCGGCCGAACGAATGGCAGCGCGAGCAATAACGGTTGTAGAGGAGCTCACCTTGCGCGATGGTCGCGGGCGTACCTTCGTGTGGTGGCGGTGGGTCGTGCGGCTGGTCGGTGACCGGCGGTGGCTTCGGCGTCACGCCGCCGTCCAGGCGAAACGTGATGATGCGCCCATCGTTGCCGTACTTGTAGGCGGCGCTGTTTTGCGGGAAAGGCAGGAACAGGACGCCGCCGCCGTAGCCGGCCATTACCGAGATATACTGAATGCCGTTGACGCGATACGTCATCGGCGCGGCCATGATCGATGTCCCAACATCGATGCGCTTCAGGAACTTTCCCGAATCAGCGGCATACACGTTGAAGGACCCGGCCGCGTCACCGCGGAAGACCAGATTTCCGGCAGTTGACAGGATGCCGCCGTCCCAGATGCTTTCGGTGGGCTGTTCCCATACAACCTTGCCGGTCAGGGGCTGGACCGCCCGGATCAGCCCGCGCGACTTCGGTGCCTTCCCGCCCGGCGACAGAGACTGGAGCGACGGCAATTTGCCGAACAGGCTTTCCAGACCCTTGGGGTCGTAGTCTTCGGGAAAGAAGAACGCGAGCTCGAAGTTGCCCTCGATCAGGCCGGCCGGCCGTTTGGAGGTGTCGACGTACACCATTGCGGCATCGATGACCGGTATATAGACGAGACCGGTCTGTGGGCTAAAGGACATTGGCTGCCAGCCATGTGCTCCGACGGCGGCGGGAACGATCAGCGCCGGCGCCCGTCCCCAATCGGCAGCAGGATTGACGATGGGTCGATGCGTTTTGGGGTCGAGCCCCTTGGCCCAGTTGACGTACGCGAATTGCTTGCCCGACAGGAACTCGCCCGTGATCCGGTCGAGGACGTAAAGATAGCCATTCTTACTCGCCTGCATGATCACCTTGCGGGGCTTGCCCTCCCCCGCCGGCAGGTCCGTGAGCACCAGCTTGTTGGTCGTGTCGTAGTCCCAACCCTCACCCGGGATCTCCTGGTAGTACCAGGCCATCTGGCCGGTATCGGCGTGTATGGCGATGATCGAGGCGACGTAAAGCTCATCGCCCTGGCCAGCCGGGTCATGTTGGCCGTGATAGGGCGATGCATTGGCCGTGCCGACGTAAAGGAGCTTCTGTTCCGAGTCATAGGCGAGACCGTCCCAGGCGGTGCCTCCGCCACCCATGCTCCAGTCATATTTCGCAGGCCACGTCTTGACCGCCGCTGCGAGCTGCGGCTGGTCCTGGGGGCCGAGCTTCGGGTCGCGCGGGACTGTGTAGAAGCGCCACTTGAACGCTCCGCTATCGAGGGCGTAAGCAGACACCGAGCCACGCGCGCCCTTGAAGTCGGCGCCGCCGTTACCGATGACAATGGCATCGCCGGCGAGCACGGGCGCGCCTGTCACAGAATAGTGAAATCCGCCGGCTTTGCGCTCCGGTAAGGTGTCGACTCGCCACACCCGCCGGCCCGTGCGCGCATCGACCGCGTGCAGATACCCATCGACACTGGCGATGTAGACTCTGCCCTTCCAGACGGCGAGCCCGCGATTGACTACATCGCAGCAGGCATAACGGCCCCACTGGCCTTGGACCTGTGGATCGTAGGTCCAGAGCTCGCGACCGGTCGTCGCATCGAGCGCATAGACGCGACCCCAGTTGCCCGCCGCGTACATCATCCCGTCGACGACCACGGGCGTAGCCTCGAGCCCCCGCTTCGTACCTAACTTGTAATCCCAGGCGAACCCGAGACGGTCGATGTTCTTGTCGCTGATGGCGTCGAGTGGTGAGTAGTAAGTCCCGCCCGCATCGCGGCCCGGTGTGATCCACTGGTCCGGCTCTTGCCCGATATCCGCGAGGCGCTTCGCATCCACTCGAGCTACGGGTACGGGATCGGCACCTTTGTCTTTCTCGGGCGCTGGCGCCTGGTTGCAGGCCGCGAGACAGCCGAGCAGCGCGGCCGGGAGGAGCCGCTCCGCCATTGCGCGCACGAATCGAGCTGGAGTCATGGATTTGGCGCCGGACATCAGTAGTGATAACTCAGATCCACCCCGAGAGTCACCGGCTGGCTGATCACTTCGCGGTTGAAGGTCGGGATGTTGAGATTGATCTGGAAGGCGTTGGTCAGAATTGCCCTTTGATTGAACACGTTACGCGCGAACAACATAGCCGACCAATGGTCGCTCTCGATGCCCGCCCGGACGTTCGTCAGATCGTACGAGGGCAGGTTGTTGACGGCGTAGGTGACGTCCGTTCGCCTCCCGATGTAATTGTTCTCGATGTGTGTCGCGAACGAGAGTTGATCCGAAATGCTGCGCCGGTAGGCCAGCGCGGTGCTGAAGGTATGCTCGGGGATGTCCTGCACCCGGGTCCCCGGGGTGATGCCGGCCTCCAGGCTGCCGACGACGAAGGTTGCATGCGTATAAGCACCATTCAGCGATAGCGTGAGGCCTGGCAGCAGCAAGGCATTCAGCTCGACTTCGAGCCCATAAATGTGCGCAACTCCCGCGTTGGCCGCATACGGGTACCCGCATGGCAGCGGCACATTCTGCTGCGTTCCGTTCCACTTCTCGAAATATAGCGCGCTGTTGATCGTCACGCGGTTGTCGAAGGTTCTGAGCTTCTCGCCCAGCTCATAGCTCCACACCGTATCCGGTCCGAAGGACAGCGGTGCGGGAACGAACGCCGTCGTTCCGTGGTTCGCCTGCAGGTTCGCCTCACAAGTGTCACCGAGCGGGCCCGAGGTTGGAATCGGCTGATTGCCGCCACCCGGTCGGAATCCTTTGGCGATGGTTCCATAGACCAGCAGGTTCTTGTCCACGGCGTACGACAGGTCGAATTTCGGGTTGACGCCCTGGTTGGCCTCGGGTGAGCTCGAATGAGCGATCGCGTCGGAGCCGGTCGCACTCACGAAGCCGGAGACGCCGGTGTCGACCTCGGAGTGATACGAGTAGCGGCGCAGCCCGGCGGTCAGCTTGAGCGGTCGTGTGAGCTGATACGAGAATTCGGCGAACACGGAATTCTGCTTGATCCGAGTCGTCTGCTGCTGCGTGAAGGCGTTTCCGGTTCCAAAGAGCGGCTCCCCGCCAGGGACCAGGACCTGCTCGCAATAGCAGGATTCGAATTTCTGGAAGAACGCTCCCACCAGCCACTTGAAGGCCGTATCGCCGGAGGACGTGAGTCGAATTTCCTCGCTCGTCTGGCTGGAGGTATCGTTTTCCACCGGAGTGGGGTCCGTCGGGCCGAGCCCGCCCTGGGAGACATAGTAGGGGAGAATTGCGGCGGGAGTGGAAAAGGCCCACTGAAACTCCTCGCTGCCGTCCTGATGAAGGGATGTCTTGCGCATCCAGCGCGAGGCCGTCGCCGTCAGGTCAAACGAGTTGAAATTGTATTGGACGTTGAAGCTGCCTATCGTGATGCGATCGGAGTACGTCTCCGGTGAGTTGAACGGCTGGTAATGCGCATCGGTCCCCGGATCGCTGTCGATCTGGCTGAGGCCGCCCTGTGTGATGCGCTGATACATCACGAATGGGCTGATGGACAGCCCGTCCAAGGGCTTCCATAGCAGGCTCGCCCGCACGACGCCCCGGTTCGCGTCATTGACATTCTTGTAGTCCGCGGCGACCGGTGCGGCGCGGACGTTGCCCCGTTTCCTCACGTTATCGGTCTCGAGCGGAAATTGTCCGTCGGAAATGACCACGCGATCGATCCAGCCGCTGTCGTGTGAATCGGATCCGACGAGGCGCAACGCCGCGGTACCGCCTCCGAAAGGAATGTTGACCATGGCGTTCTCGCCATGGTTGAAGCCGCCTCCGTCGGTAAAGGACGGAGTCAGCTCGGCGGATGCGGCGAACGCGCCAGGATTCGGGGCATTGGGCACGAGTTTGATGGTACCGCCCATCGAGCCGGAGCCGTACAGCGTACCCTGCGGACCGCGCAGCACCTCGACCCGGTTCAGGTCGTAGAGGTTGGGATCGATGACGACCTTGCCGTTCTGCGCGTTTGCCGGCGCGGTGAGTGGAGTGTCATCCAGATAGAACCCCACGGTGGATGAATTTCCGCCCGCTGAAGTCATTCCCCGCATCTCTATTTCCGTCTGGCCCGGGCCGCTCGTGCGCATGGAAACACCCGGCACCGATTGGACTATGGCAGCGAAATCCGGTAGACCGCGCTCCTGGATCTCATCGCCAGTGATGGCGGTGACGCTCATCGGCGTCTCCTGTACCGTTGAGGCCCGCTTAGTGGCCGTGACGACCACTTCCGCAAGCTGGCCCACGGTATCGGTCCTGCTCTGCTCCTGCGCGAGTGCGCCAGTGGTGGACGCGATCGCGACGGCAGCCAATGCTGTCGCGATCGACTTGCCCGGGCTTCCCGCGTTCATGAATAGCTCTCCTGCGTACTTGCGTTAGGGGGGTCGTTCGGCAAACGCCCTTGGATAATCCGCGCGGCGTGCTGCGGCCGCCGTTAAAATGTAAAGTAGCCGGTGCTACAACCAGACCGTTATCCGCTTTGCGCAAATCCGCGCCATGCCGCGGCGGCCGGGCTAACCCGCTGATTTTTCTCGATTTGTCCAGCAGCTCGGAATGATCCATGGTGACAGATTCGGTCTCGGCCAGGCGGCCTTGGATATCCGTGGAACGTTTTCACGACATCGATGCCCAGGCGGCGCAATACCAGGGTTACGGGCAGCAGTACCAACAGCTGAGCCGTGGCCCCTTCGAAGGACGCTTGAGCTCGTTCGACTTCGGCGCTGATCTCGTCATCAACCTTGAGAGGGCCAATCGAGAGATTGCCGCATCGGCCTCCACACCGTCCGGACGTTATGGCGCCTGCTTTCTCGCCGAGGCATCTCCCCCGTGCGCGCTGAATGCAACCGGGTTCTCGCAGGACAATGTTGTCCTGAGTCCCGAGAACAAATGTGTGGAAGGCAGGATGGCGGAAGGCGTGAGCATCTACTGCATGGATGTGTCGCTCGCGCTCTTTCCGGACGAGGGACAAAGCATGCGGGCAGTCGGGGTGCAAAACGATCCTGTTCGGTCGGGAGTGCTGCGGGAGCTGGTTCGCTCCGGACTCACCACTTTCATCGCTCTGGAGTCGCTTGCGAATTATCCCGCCGCCGTGTGCGGATTCAAGTCGTCCCTGATCGACCTCTTATGGCAGATGTCCGCCCAGACAGGCGACAGCATCGTCACGCGCACGAGTCGCTACTCGACGGGCCGCGCCATTCAGGTATTCAGGCGGGCGCGCGAATATATTCATCACCGTCTCGCGGATGGCGTCTCCATCGCAGCGCTGTGCA
Source organism: Gammaproteobacteria bacterium (assembly GCA_028293805.1). Classification (GTDB taxonomy): domain Bacteria; phylum Pseudomonadota; class Gammaproteobacteria; order Steroidobacterales; family Steroidobacteraceae; genus 13-2-20CM-66-19. The sequence goes on along the minus strand of JAQGOC010000207.1, from coordinate 8,202 downwards.
GGCATGCGGGCGTGAGCCGAAGGTCTCTCGAGAGTGTGTTTCGGTCGGTCGTTGGTATGGGGCCCGGCAGTTATGTCCGCACCCTGCAACTCAACCGCATCCGCCGCGACCTCATGTCGGAGGCGAGCGGCGAGGTGTCCATCGGAGTCATCGCGGCACGGCACGGGATCTGGCATTGGAGCCGGTTCTCGCACTATTACCGGCTGCTTTTCGGAGAGCTCCCGTCGGAAACGCGCCTGCGCCACCGTCGCAGCTAGCCAATGCCGCCCGTCATCCGCCTTTTCAGTAGCCTCAAGGTATGCATTTCGACCCCGACTCCGGGCACCCCCTTCAGCTTTAGAGCGTCAGCCGCCCTGACAATGTCTCACTGAGGCCGATACACGGCAAGCTTGCTATGCGTTCGATCCGCCGCCGACTCCTGCGCGGACTGTGAGCTGTTGCGGGCGCTACGCATGAGAGCCGCGAAATCGCTGGCAGGTACCGCCGGACTGAAGCAAAAACCTTGGTACTGGTCGCAACCGAGGGATTTGAGGAGCTTGAGTTGTTCGGGCGTCTCGACTCCCTCCGCAACCACCTTCAGACGAAGGCTGTGTGCCAGTGAAATGATCGCCGTAACGATCGATGCATCATCCGGCCGCGATAACAGCTCGCTGATGAACCCGCGATCGATCTTCAATTTGTCGATCGGAAAGCGCCGCAGATAGCTCATGCTCGAATAGCCGGTGCCGAAATCGTCCACGGATACGAGCACGCCCATTCGGCTCAACTGCTCCAGAATTCCGACGGACTGCTCGGGATCGCTCATCAGCGCGCTTTCGGTGATCTCGATTTCCAACAGGCGCGGATCGAGGTCCGCCGCCTGCAGGGCGCCCCGGATCATCTGCAACAGATTGCCGTTGCGAAATTGAAACGCCGAAAGGTTGACCGCAATACGCAAGTGCGGCAGGCCTTCGAGCTGCCACGACCGTGCCTGCCGGCACCCCTCGCGCACCACCCACTCGCCGATGGAATCGATCAAGCCGCACTCTTCCGCCAGCTTGATGAACTCATCGGGAAGAATGAGGCCCCTCTGCGGATGCCGCCAGCGGACCAGAGCCTCTGCCCCGTGAATCGCTCCGGTCTCGGTATCGACCTTGGGCTGATAGTGCAATTCGAATTGTCCCAGCCCCAGCGCCGCATGCAGTTCGCTCTCCAGCTTGACCTTCTCCTGCGTCTCGACATTCATTCCTGGCGCGAAGCATTGGATGTTGTTGCGGCCCCGCTGTTTTGCGCAGTACATCGCCGCGTCCGCGTTTGCGATTACCGTTTCAGCGGTCTTGCCGTCTTGCGGAAACATTGCAATGCCGATGCTGCAGGAGGTGCGGATGTCGACATTGGCAAGCCTGATGGGCGCCTGCAGCGATTCCATCGCTCGACGCGCGAGGTCCTCGGCATCCTTGCGATGCGCGACCCGGTCGATGATGAGAAGGAATTCGTCGCCACCCAGTCGCGCAATGGTATCCGTCGCCCGGGCAACGCCCGCAAGGCGCTGGGCGACCTCCTTGATGAGCTCATCGCCTACGCGGTGCCCGAACGAGTCGTTGATGGCCTTGAATCGGTCGAGATCGAACATGGCAACCGCGAACGCGTGCCCGTCCCGCTCGGCGTAGGCGATAGCCTGGGTCAGACGATCATCCAGCAATACCCGGTTGGGTAGACCGGTGAGCATGTCGTGCGTTGCGAGGTGGCGCAGCTGCCGGTTCGCCGCCTCCAAGCCCTTGGTGCGAGCCTCGACGACGCGCTCGAGATTGTGCACCTGGCTGCGAAGGATGGACTCATTATCCCATTTGCGTGTCAGGGCGTTTGCACACTGCAATACTTCAATGGGCTCGAATGGCTTCTTGATGACCAGCAGCTTGTCGCAATGCTCCAGGCGCGCAACCACCTCGCTCCAGTCGTAGTCGGAATGCGCCGAGCAGATGACAACCTGGACGTCCGGGTCGACCGCCCACAATCTCTGAATCGTCTCCAGGCCATCCCATCCCGGCGGCATGCGCATGTCGACGAACGCCAGGGAGTACGGCTGCCCATCATCGAGCCCCCGCTTGATCAGCGCGACGCCCTCCTGTCCCTGAAATGCCGATTGCAGATCAAAGTCGGGGCGCGCGGACCGCGCGGGCGTTTCGCCCAGAAGCAAACATTCGGCCGCCAGCAATGCCGACTCGGAATCCGCCTCCCCGGCGAAGATCTTGTGAAAATCCTCATGAATGGCTCGATTGTCGTCGATGACCAGTATTCGGTGTCGACGCGGAACGGATGTGTCAGCCATGTGCATACTCCGCAGGTTCCAGCGGCAGCTCCAATACGAACGTCGCTCCCAGGCCGGCGCCAGGGCTCTCGGCTCGCAAGCTGCCGCCGAGCTCTTGGGCCGCAAGCGCTCCGCTATGCAATCCAAAGCCATGTCCCGTCTTCTTCGTCGTGAATCCATGGTTGAAAATGCGCGTCATGTTCTCGGGCGGTATACCCACTCCCGAATCTGCGACTGCAACCCGAACGCCGGTTTCACAGGCGCCGACACTTATCGTGACGCGCTTGGTGCCGGCACTAGCGCAGGCATCCTTGGCAATGAGCAATATATTGACCAGTATCTGCAGAAACTTGTGCTTGTCCAAGGTGATCTGCGGCACCTTCGCAAAATAGAGAACGATGGCGACGGCGTGTCGCTCGAACCCGCTGGTGTTGATGCGCAGGCTTTCTTCCACGAGGTGCGTGACATCGATCGTGTCGCTGGCGCCGGAGAGCTTGGCGTATCTTTGTTGCATCGCCACGATTTCTTTGATGTGATCGATGTTTCCCTGCAGGGACGCGAGCTCCTGCAAGGCCGTCATCTGGTCGGCGGCGAGTTGCTTGGCAAGCTCGGCAAGGTAGCGCGGCAACACCTTGCCGCGTTCGTCACTCGAAACGAAAGCGCCCAGGTCGCTGCGGTGCTCCTCCACGAGCGTCACGACGCGAGCAAGACCGGCCACCCGCGAATTTTTCAGACCGTTGGCCACGAGGTTTGCCGACACATTTACGCTGTTCAGTACGTTGCCGACGTTGTGCAGCACGTTGGTTGCTACTTCGGCCATTCCTGCCTGCCGCGAAGCGTCGCGCAATTGCCGCTGCAGCACATTCTCGCGCGCAGCAGCCTCCACCCGCCCGGTGACATCCAGATCGATGCCAACGAGCCGGGGACCCGCGCCGGAGGAATCGGTAACGACCGCGGCCAGCGATTCCACATGGAGGGTGTTTCCATTGGGTCTTACGATGCGGTAATGCGCGTGCAACTGCTTGCGTTCATGCATTGCGGTGCTCATCGCAGTCTGGGCGGCTACCCGGTCCTCAGGATGGATCAGGTTCAGCCACTCAGCCAGAGCAGGTGGAGCGGCGCAGCTGGAACGGCCATACAGCTCGTTCATAGTCTCGCTCCACCACACCTTGCAGCCATTCTCGTATACCTCGTACACGCCGGCCCGTGCCGCCTGCGTTGCCATTCCGAAGCGAATCGAGATCGTTTCCAGCTCGGCGCGGCGTTGGCGCTCGATGGCGGCGTCTGCCTCGATCTTTTCCTGCAGCCGTCGACGTGCTGTAAGTACGAAAAAAATAGTCAGTATCAGGCTGATGAACAGCGCCGCAGTCACCTGCTGCTTCTGCCGCCGCGCGGAATCGACCGCGTCGCGGACAACCGCCGCGTCGCGCCGCTCGAAATCCTCATCGATCGCCTTGGTAAATCTGTCGGCAGCTGCGATCTGTGCCCGCAAAGGCAGCAGTCTTTCCAGGGTAGTGCCGCCCGCAATCTCATCCGCGAGCCTCGCCACCAGCAGGGGTGCCTCACCGAGAACCTGCGACTCTCCCCGGGACTTCAACGTACCGAGCAACGTGGCGGTCGCACGCAGAGCCTCGGCGGACTGCCGGCTCAGGGTGCCGGTGTCCACAGCCGCCGCGGCGCCGTTGGTGAATGTCCTGTAATTGGCGCGCGATTCATTGGCCAGATTGCGCAGCGGGTGCGAATAGTCGAGGGCTGCGGCGCGACGTCCGTCCGCCATCAGTTGTGCCACCAACACGAATGCGATCGGCACGACGACGGCCAGAAACTGCAACGCGATCAGGGTGTCAGTCGAGCGTTTCATCAGACCTGCGATCCCGGGACGGTGCGCTGCAACATGACCCACGAGTGGTCGGCGCTGACCTGGGACATCGGCCCGCGTTCGTTCCGGTTGAGCGCTCGGTAACTCCGCTGGTCCGGCATGAGAGGTTGATCACGATCCGTGGGTGTCTAGGCTCGCCTCGGCGCCCGGACCGGGGGTGTTGTGGCGAATACGGTCAAGAAGTCGCTGGAGCAGGCCGATAAAGGCTGAACTGGCCGGCCATCCATCCCTTGGCAGGGCGAGATCCCGCTGGTCTCATCGGAACCCATCCCTTGGCGCGCCACTGCCTCACTCTGCTCATCGTGATTCTGCTGGCCACCGTACCGGCGCGTGCCGGGAGCTTCGATTTTGCCGCCCTCCAGAATCTGATCCGGCAGCGCAACATCGGCAGCGTGGAGGAGCTGATTGCCGCCCTGCCGCCGCTGGCACGCACCCGCTTCGCCTTGATGTTCGAAAGCCGCAGTCTGCAAGGGGCCTCTTTCAAGGACCCGCGGGTCATTCTCTACGGGTCCGACGCACGCTTTGTTTTGACTTTCAACGGTGACCCGGGCGAACGCGGCTATCGGACGATCGAGACCATGGAATTCGACGCGCAGGCAAAGGAATTCCGTTTTCGCGAGCTGCAGTTCCCGTCCAGCGCAGCGGGCGCCGCTGGTGTTGTCCTGTCTGAACCAAACCCGGCACGCTGCACACGATGTCACGGAAATCCAGCCAGACCTGTCTGGGATACTCATCCCCTATGGCCCGGTGCGTACGGTGAGCGCTACCTCGCGGGTCTCTCGCCAGCCGAAGCTGCCGGCCTGTCGGCCTTCCTTGCAAGGCAGCCGTCCAATCCGCGTTATCGCCATTTGCTGGGCGTCAACCGCTTCGTCGATCCCGCCACCTTTCGACCGGCCGCAGCGACCCAATATACGGCGGCGCCCGCAGAATCGCCGAACGCCGAGCTCGCAAACCATTTGAGCCGGCTCCAATTCGAGGCAATTGCGCGCGGGTTGGCGCGACAGCCGAATTTCAGCACATTCCAATATGTATTGCTTGGCGCCGCAGACAACACATGCGGCGCTGTCGCGGATTTCTTTCCAGCTGCGCTATGGCGCATGCAGGAGCGCCGCTTCGAAGGCTTCGCGCGCGGCACGTCCGTTGCCAATTCCCACCTGGCCCGATTGAAGGCAATGCGCGTCCGGCACGCACGGCGCTCCCGCGCAGCCGGTGGTCTTCCCACGGACAGTGACGCCCTCACCGGGCTCAGGTTCGTAGTTGAAGCGGCTCTCGGCCTCTCCACCCGCGATTGGAGTTTGGCTCTCGAGCAGGGAACTTACGACTTTACCGTGCTTCCGGGCTCTGGAGTTTCGCTGCTGCAGGCGCTGTTGGGAGAAGTGGGGCCGCGCGATGCGGCAATCCGGGAACTATTCCCCTATGCCACTTCATCCGATGGCGACCGCTACTGCACGTATCTCAAACGGCGCAGCCGGGCCGCTCTTCTGGCGTACGTTGACACGACCGCCGGCCCCGCCCGCGATGGCACAGCCGCCGACTTGTCCTTGCCAGACAAACGCGCCTCGAAGTTGAGCCTTTCCATGGACGTGGCTGCCGGAAGCGCTGTCGTTCCCGCAACTCCTGCGGCGCTGCTGCTGTGTAGCCAATGTCACGAAACGGGTATTGCCCCCGCCGTGGCCTTTTCCAATGCCCGGCAGCTGAAACGCGAATTGCAGGAGAAGCCGGCAGCGCATGGCGCCTTGCTCGATGAGATTCTATTTCGCCTTTCGACTGACGCCGGTGCGCAAAGAATGCCGCTTGGGACGGATCTTTCGCAAGCGCAGCGTCGCGCTCTCGCGGCCTATTTCGTCGCATTGGCCGCCGAGGATTGAGAAGTGCAGCACGCTGTCCGCTCACGGGACTCCATGTCAGGCAGACAGCGCCGTCAACTCGCAACAATAGGTGTGACGCGCTTCGCAGTTGACAAAACTTCCGGCGATCATGCTCAGGTTATGTTGTAAAACATTGGGACTAAGGTCGTGCACACGGGCTCTGCCGCGGTGTTGGCTCGATCCAGATTCCATTGCCCCGGCGTATTTACATGAGCAAAGTCCTGACTCTGCTAGTCGCCTCGCTCGTCACCTTCGGACTGCTTCACGAAGCGCGCTCGGCCGGCATGACGGTGGCCGCGACCCGGCTCGAGCAGCTCCCCGCCGCATGGCACGACGATCAGGGCAATGCGTTCGACGTGCACGGCCTTTTGGGGCACAACATCGCAGTGACCATGGCATACGCGTCGTGCCACCGGATTTGTCCGCTGACCATGCAGCATCTGCAGAAACTGCAGCGGGATTTCGACGCTCGGGGAATCGCGGCGGAGTTTCTGGTGATCGGCTACGACCCCGAAAGGGACGACGCCGCGGCCTGGCATCAATACCGCCAGACCCGGCATCTCACCCGGAGCAACTGGCATTTCCTGGTCGGGAAACGCACTGCAGTCGAGCAGACTGCCAGGCAACTCGGGTTCGAGTTCTGGCGATACGACGAGCACGTGATGCACGACTCGCGCATCGTCATGTTTGACGCACGTGGCAACCTGCTCGCCCCCGAGCGGCCGGCGTGGCGGGACCGCGGCTGAAATTTCGGATGAGGCGGCAGGCGCATGCAATTCAAGCAATTTAATGACAGCAATATATTCCGACGATGGGCCGCTGCGCTGCTCGTGGCGGGTTTTTGTCACCCGCTTGCCGCCGGCGCGGCAGCCGCCGACCCGGCAGCCGCCGACGCCGACCGGATCGCGGTGTTGGAGCAGAAGCTCGATCAGAGCCTGCGGCTGATCGGGGAGCTGTCGGGAAGGGTCCGGGATCTGGAAGCGCAGGTGTCTGTCAAAGGGACGCCGCCGGCAACGCAGGGCTCATCTGCGGTGGAGGGGCCTGCTGCGAGGGCGGTTCCTGCGGAAGCGCAAGGCGCAACCGAGCAGCGCCTGCAAGCGGTTGAGGAGACGGTAACGCAGATCGCGGCGGGAGCTGGCCAGCGCGCCGAGGATACCGGGCTGCCGCTGCACGGCTTCGCCGATGTTGGCGTCGGCAATCACAATGCGTCGTTCCCGGAGCACAAGGGCTTCGACGTCGGCGCTCTCGACTTCTTCCTGACCCCACGACTGGGTGCCCGCACGCGCGCCCTGTTCGAGCTCAATTTCGAGGTGGGGGAGGACGGGGGTGTGGGTGTCGATCTGGAGCGGGCGCAGATCGGCTATCAATTCAGCGATTCAGCGACTGTATGGCTGGGTCGCTTTCACACCCCGTATGGCTACTACAACACGGCATTTCACCACGGTCAGCAGATTGCCACGTCTCTGCGGCGTCCGCGCTTTCTCCAATTTGAGGACCAGGGTGGCATACTTCCGGCGCACACCGTCGGAGCGTGGCTTACAGGCTCGCAGAGGGTCGGCGACGCAAGGCTTACCTATGATTTTTATGTCGGCAACAGCCAGCGGATTACCGGCGGCAGCCTGGACATGAACAATCCCGGCAACGCGCATGGAAATGTCATAGTGGGCGGTAATGCAGGAGTGCTTTTCAGCGGGCTGCTGGATGGCCTGAAGCTCGGGGTGCACGCGTTCACCACGCGGATCGAGGATCAGGACCTGCTCCCCGCCTACTCCACGCGCGTCAGGAGCTACGGCGCGTACGCCGTTTACGACACCGATCGTTGGGAGCACCTCGCAGAGTTCTATGTGTTCGATGACGAGAACCTGTCCGGACCTGGTGGCTCACAGCGCAGCGAAGCCGGCTTCATCCAGCTCGGTTACCGTGCCGGCTGGTACACGCCGTATGCTCGATTCGAGCGGGCCTCCCTGCAGCAGTCCGACCACTTTTTCGCCGCTCAACGCTTCGGAGCCTCCTACCACCGATATGCCGTGGGATTGCGGTTCGATCTGGACCTGAGATCTGCACTCAAACTGGAGCTGGCGCAGACGGAAGATACCAACCGAGACTTCATCAGCTACGACGAAGCGCTGATTCAATACGCGATCCGCTTCTGACGTGTGACTGCGGGA
>JAQGOC010000108.1 GCA_028293805.1 Gammaproteobacteria bacterium | reverse complement strand
GCAACCACCACAGGCCGAGGTGGCGGTATTGATCCACGCGGGCAATGAGCCAGATGCCGCCAAAAATCAGCGGAATGCCGGGCAGCGCGGGCACGATTGCGCCGACCAGGCCCGCTACGATCAGGGTCGCAGCGGTGACATACAAAAGAGTATCCATTCGTAATGTTATCGTTTCTTCGCACCTCGACGCCACGCAAATAGCCGAGCTTCGAACTAACAGAGCGAAGGGTTCGCCGCGGATGATTGAGTCTAAGTTCGCGGCGCGCTGCGCAAAATCCGCGCGTGCACGGCAAGGCTTCGGGCGAGGCTCGATGATGCACTCGTCCCGTCAGTAGAATGAGGTGCACTGTGCCCCCCGGGTAACTCGCTGACAGGCACCCGGCACGGCAACGACGCTCGATGGCGGGTTCAAGTCCATAACATCTGGGGAGAGGGTCATGCCCAAATATCTCGTTCAAGCAGCCTATAGCGCCGAAGGCTTGAAGGGTCTGCAGAAAGACAAGGCCTCCGGGCGTAGACAAGCGGTCACCAGCGCCGTGGAAGGCCTCGGAGGCAAAGTCGATGCGATGTACTTCGCCCTGGGCGAGCACGATGTGCTGTTGATCGTGGACATGCCCGATGTCGTCAGTGGAGCCGCTCTCGGACTGAGAGTGTCGGCCACGGGTATTGTGCGGACGAAGACGACATCGCTGCTCACGATCGAGGAGGTCGACCGGGCGCTTGCCAAGACGGTGGACTATCGCGCGCCGGGCGCATAGGTCATCAGCCGGCGGACCACAGTATTTGGGACGCTACGACGGGTGGCGAATTGCTGCAGCTCAGCGCGCGTAAGGACGCCGTCTCGGACGCGGTGTTCTCGCCCGACGGCACCCGCATCATCACCGCAGCTGCCGGTTTGGGTGCCGGCGGTTCCGGCCAGCATGACGGCATCGGGATGAGTCGCCTTGCGCCGGCTTTGGCGCATTGTGGCCATGGAGTGCGGGTACGGGTATTTGTAGGCATTAAAAGCGAAGTCTTTTGGCACATTGATTGCTTTTAAGGGCAAAAAACCGACGTGAACCAGCGCGCCTCGCGACTTGCCGCCAACATCCCGTCACGACGTTTTCACCCTCCCAACGTCCGGTCCTGTTGGTCCAACCAATCGAGCGCAGCGTCCAGGTGCTCCGGCGCGAAGTCGGGCCACAGCGCGTCTAGCACGAAAATGTCAGCATAGACAGACTGCGCCGGCAAAAAGCCGCTCAAGCGCCGGCCGCCCCCCCATCGAACTATCAGATCCAGCCGAGAGACTTCCGCCGACCGCAGTCCGCCTTCCTTGAGGCCATCCAAGTCCCACTCCCAGCCGTAGTTCACAAGAAAATTAACCTTGATACCCTCGCCCTGACGAGTTCTAAATGACGCCAGCTCGACAGGAAACTGCTTGGATCGCTCGTCGCCGAGTACCAGCAAGGCCGCACCGCGGCGCGAGACTTCCTGCGCAAACTCAACACACGCAGCCCGAAATTGCGTGGCCTGCGCCCTTGGTCGCCGCGTGTTGTCCTGAGTGAATCCGTAAACGGACACCTCCTCGATGCCAAGCGCCTTACACGCTTCGAAGAGTGCCAGCCCCGGCGCAATGCCCCACGCATACCCCTGCTCCTTGGGAAGGCCGCGTTGTACCGCCCATCGCCGATTGCCGTCCGGAATGAAACCGATATGCCGGGGCAGGCGCCGGGGTTGGCTTTGCACAGGCACGGGCATGAGCTGCGCACTCATTGGCCGGTGTCGTCCACTGTGGACGTGACATCTTGTCGCGACGTCACTTGACGCATCGCTGCAGTTGTCCCTGTCAACGCTCCAAAGCCCATCATTTTGTGCACGTAATTGCACAGAGGCTCAAGGAGAAGACCAGCGAATTGCTGGCGCAGCGCTGTCCCCATGGATGTCCCATAACCCTCCGGGGGTAAACATCTATCATAGTTAACAAGAAACGGGCGAAACGCGCATGAGTTCGAAACGAAACCTAGGATATTCCCATCGCCGCCAGTAGGTCTATCGAAACCACGCGCGTCCCGGCGCGAGTACCTGTGCAACGGCGCTCGCGTAACACCGCAACAGCGCGCGACTGCCCGGAAGAAGCGCGCCGAGTTTACGGCGCAGTTCACCGCCGTCCTCGACGCCGTCGACGCGATGGCCGGTCCGTCAAGTGGCGATCCGGCATGGCCCATCACGCATGCAATCGAGGTCGGCTCGCTGTGGGCCTATCACCAGACGTGGTCCGCCGCGGCGCCCTGTAGTGGCGAATTCATCTTGCCAATGGACTTTGGCGCAGCGCCCGCGATCTGTCTGCCCGTCGGGTTTGCACCCGACGGCCTGCCGTACAGCATCCCGTTCATCGGACGGCGGCTCAGCGAGCCGGCGCTATGCCGCATTGCTCATGCCTAGTCACCATTGTGCTGCTACACTGCTGCCTGCAAGGCGCGTGCGACTTGGTACAGGGGCGCGCCGGCCAGGCTTTTGAAAAGCAACTGAGCCGACACTCACTGCGGGGATCTGTGCGGCATCCGCCGTCGGTCTCGCGTTGCGGTCACTTGCTGTGAGCGAATGGGGTTGTTCTCGCTCGCAGAATTGGGGCACCACGCGCTGAGAGCGATCGCGGATTACCCCGCATTCCGCCGGCCGGTTTGCCGACGATCCATTCCCGAAATAGAACCGCTGGAGAATTCGTCCCCAGCCCATGGGCAAGTGTGAGGTACACGTTGTCAGTGGCTGTGATGCCTACCTTGAAGAGCCGCTTCAGCCGACGGGCGCGGAGTAGGTCCTCGACGTAGCTGCTACGTGCCAGCGTGACGCCATGTCCCAGCGCCGCCATTTCCAGAGCCAGCCGCATAGAATCGAATTCGAGGCTGACTGCCGAGGATTCACGCTTGATGCCTGCCGCAGCGAACCAGTGAGGCCATCCCTGTGCGAATCCGACCGTCGTGAGCAGGGTGTGATGCCGCAAGTCGGTCGGGTGCCGCAGGCGGGGAGTACCCATCGCTAGTGTGGGACTGCAGACTGGAAACACGTCGTCGTGCGTTAATTGATGCGATTCCATCCCCGCGGACGGGCCCGACGCTATGCGGATATCCACGTCCACGCTGGGGTCCAGAAGTTCTCCAGCCCACACGGTAGCCACCAGACGAATTGGAATGTCGGGATGCTCGCGGGTAAACCCTGCAAGCTTGTCGAGCACCCATTGTCGCGCGAACCCGAGCGACACCCGGATTACGAGCTGCTGTCTGCCGCGATTCCCGAAAAGCTCAACCAAAGCCGTGTCGAGCCGCTCGAACGACTCACGACACGGAGTGATCAGGGCTTCGCCTGCCAGGGTCAGCCGCAGGCCGCGCGCGTGCCGCACAAACAGCCTTTCGCCCAATCGAAGCTCCAGCAGTCGCACCTGCTGACTGACGGCTGCCGGGGTGACGTTCAGCTCCGATGCGGCGGCAGAGAGACTGAGGTGCCGTGCCGCAACTTCGAAGGCGCGCAGCCAATTGATTGGCATTTTTGTGTGCTTCATTGAACCGAGCTTATAGAAAAACTAAAGGCCCGTCCCCTAAAGGTATTGCTTGTCGCGCGTGGGGCTGGTCTCTAGTCTCGAATTCGATTAATTGGAGCTATCATGCTGGCAACCGACAAACACCAACCTGCATCCCCCGTGCCCATCATGGCGGACCTCGCGCGGATGGAAACTGTGCGAAGTATCGTCGAGCTGGAGTATGACGGGCGCGGCGTGACGCTGCGCTGGGATGATGAGCGCCGCAGCCGGTTCCACGTGCTGTGGCTAATGGATAACTGCGCGTGCCCCAAGTGTCGTCACCCACAGGCGCTGGAGCGCACGTTCATGTTCGTCGATCTTCCGCATCCGGACATCACTTCGGCGACTCTGCATCCGGATCAGGTTCTCGAGATCGAGTTTCGGGCCGGCGAGGAGTCTCATTTGGGCAGATACACGAAAGGGTGGCTGCGCGCCCACGATTATTCTGAGACTATAGAGCGTGCGAGGGAGTATGCGTCGCGGCTTTGGGATGCTGGCCTCGCTCACAGCCTTCCGTGTTTCGACTATGAATTCTACATGGGACGGAATGCGGGATTGCGCGCATGGATCGAGGCGGTGAAGACCTACGGCATCGTCTTACTTCGCGGCGTGCCGCAACAGTCCGGCAAGTTACTGGAGGTCGCACGCCGCATCGGACCGGTGCGCGCCAGCAATTTCGGCGAATACTATGACGTCGTCTCGATGCCCAACCCAAATGCATCCGCGTATACGCAAATGGGGTTGGAGCTGCATACCGATCTCGCCAACTGGCGCGTACCGCCGGACATACAACTTCTCTTTTGCCTGAAAAGTAACGTGATTGGCGGCGAATCCGTTTTTGCGGATGGATTCAGGGTTGCCGAGGATCTGCGTACGGAGCACCCCGCCGCGTTCAACCTGCTCAACACGCACGGCATCGAATACCGATTCCACGACGACGATTGCGACATCCGCACGACTGCACCCGTCATCGAAGTGGACGGGGAAGGGCGGCTGGCGCGGATCCGGTTTAATAACTGGCTTCGCGGGGCCACGGTCCTGCCGGATGCTCTTATCGAGCCAATGTACGCCGCCCTCGAGACGTTCTGGCGCATGTTGCGCAATCCGAAGTATCGCCTCAACCTGCGACTCGAGCCCGGATATCTGGTCGCGTACAACAATAACCGAGTGCTGCACGGGCGCACACCATTTGATTCGACCTCCGGCGAGCGACACCTGCAGGGCTGCTACCTAAACCAGGAAGACGTGGACAGCACGCTTCGACTTCTCGCTCGCGTTCCAGCCTGATCCGGCCGTTATGGCCAATCCGGACCGGCTGACCCTCGCCGCTTACATTGTTCGATTACGACGGCTGCATCGACGAATCGCATACCTCCGAGTCTTGCGATCCGGGATCTGTATAACACAGTAGCAGGCCTGCGCCGGCCGCCCACGCGTGCCGCAAGTGTGTGGATTTCGACGCGGACACCGTCCAGGCCCCGCCATGAGTCGAAGCCATCCGTCGTCGTCGGCGCTCGCACCAAGCTGCCACGATGAGGATATCTCGGCGTTCTGTCAGTGAAGCAGCCGGACGCTTCGCGAACGAATGCAAGGAGTTCGCGACCGCTCATCCCGAAATTCCGCGGGCGCAGGTGCGGGGCATGCGCAACCGCATGGCGCGGCTACTTCGACCCGTTGTTTTGTTTTGCGGACGACAACCGCAAGTCACATGCTGCAAGCCCCGGGATCCTGGATGCGCCAGCGCAAGGGCGCACTAAGGCTTTTCACGGTCGTAGTAGTCGACCGTGTTTTCGGCGCGGAACATTTTGCGGATGTCCCGCGCGCCGCGCTTGCCGGCAACGATGCTGATCTTGTTCGAATCGGGATATTCGCAGGTTTCGATCTCTACCAGGGTCGATAGCGACAAGTAACGCATCTCGATCTTGCCAGTGTTGATGATTTGGTGCGCAACCGCACGCCCGCCGGCGGGACAGGCGATGACGTCGTGCTGTCGCAAAGGATATGTTTTGTCGCCGAAGCGGAGCTCGCCCGAGCCTTCCAGAATGAAGAACATTTCCTCTTCGCCATGATGATTGTGGAAGGGACACTGAACCTTCCCCGGCGGCAGGATCGTGAGGTTGTATCCGAGCTTTTGCGCCCCAATATGATCGCTGATTTGGCCGCGGCTCGACGTATAGATGCCGTTCTCTTCCACGTCATCCAGCTTGACTTCGTCCAAGTTCATGATCGGTTTCATCGGAAGGTCTCTCAGTCCCGTTCGTCAATGAGCCCCCAAGGACCGACAGCATGCCGACTTGGGGGGATTGGCCATATTTTCCTCTCGAGAACGGAACCAGTCGAGCTGGACTCACACAAGAATCCACCCCACGGACCGGCTTCAGGCGGTGTTAAGTTTGTGATGTCGCCCGCTTCGAGGTGTTCTGTGGACGCATGCAGAGCCAGCGCACTAACCAACTTGGGCTGATGGAATTTGGAAAAACGGTAGCGGGGCGTGATTTCGACTGATAGTACGCTCGTCATCCCATTCCCAATATCGACCGGCGCGCCGGTACGGACCCACTGCAATTCCCAGCCATTGCGGCGTTTACACCCGCTTTCTGCCGAGAATCTTACCATGAGCGGCGGTCGATGGCGGTGTATGCGGCGCGGCGCGTGCTCTGATCAGCTCTTCCTGCGCGCGGCGCTGCGTCCCTTGAGATGCTGAATCAACCAGCGGCCTGCAGGCCCGGGAGGGGCCTGGTTGCGATATACGGCACGCATCGGCATGAGCAGCTTCAGGTTGCTCGGCATTTCGATGCGCACAGCGCGCAGCTTGCCGCTTGTAATTTCATCTTCCACCATGAATCGCGGCATATTGCCGAAGCCGAAGCCGGCACGCAAAAAGGCGTGCCTGGCTCCCATGTCGGCGAGCCGCCACACATCCGGAGAATACACGCCGTAGCTCTGGCCTTTGGTCAGCGTCGATCGATCGGTCAACACGAGCTGCACGTGCCGCTGCAGTTCGGACTGCGGAATGACGCCTTTGTATGATGCCAACGGGTGTGTCGGCGCAGGAACATGGGAGTCATCGCAGCTCACGGCCGCGAAGCAGCACGCAGCCTGTTCCGCGAGGTACTGGTAGCATCAGCGAGTATTCCGGGTCTGTTCCCACCCGTTATCTTCCATGTCCAGGACGACAAGGGCGTCGCGTACGATGAGATGCACGTCGACGGTGGCACGACCGTGCCCTTCTTCATCGTACCGGAGGCGGCCTTTTTCTCGCCGCTCGACCCAAATGCGCTAAGCGGCGCGAATATTTATGTCCTACTCAATGGTCAACTGGGTGCCGCTCCGAGTACCACGCGGTTCCGGTCGATTGCAATTCTGTCCAAAAGCTTTTCGGCGGGGCTCAAGCACATGTTGAGGGCGCAGATCGAGTTGGCTTCCGGATTTGCTCAACGTTACGGCATGAAGTTCGCAATTGCAGGAATACCAATCGACTATCCAGTCGTCGGTTCACTCGACTTTCGAGCATCCGGAATGCGAGCGCTGTTCAACTACGGGTCCAGTTGCGCCGAAGAGGGGCGGTTATGGGCCACCCTGGACCAAGCCATTGCCCGCGCCGAAGGAGCACTTTCAGTGGGAGATTGGCAGCGGCAGCAATCTCGAACCGGGAAAATTCCGCTCTGCCCGCTCGACGATTCCTCTCTTGCGTCTCAAGCCTCAAGCACGCCGGGTTGATTGATCGAGCCGTCAATTGGAGCGCGAGCCGGCTCGCAAGGAGAAAGCCCTCGCTGAGGCTGCCGCTCTGCTCGTGCTAAAAAAACTTAGTGCAGAGCCTGTTCACGGAGGAGGACGAGGACAAATCCGTCAAAGCTGCGCGCGGATCGGCAGCAGTATCGCCTCAGCGGCCTTCTGAAGCCAGGGTCGCTTGCGCCAGGAAGTCAGGCTGTAGGGCACCGATAGGGCTAGATCCGCTTCGAAAACAGCAGTCATCTGCCGGGCGAATTCCGCGTCGTACACGTTCAGGCTGGCCTCGTCGTTGAGCTCGAACGAGCGGGTGTCGAAATTGGTAGAGCCGACGGACACCATGAACTGATCGAAGATGAGCATTTTGGTGTGCAACATGGTGGGCTCGTAGGTCTTGATTTCGACACCGCTCTCGAGCAGGGGGCCCCACGCACGTTTCGCGATGATACGGACGACTTCCGAATCCGTATGCTTGTCTGGAACCAGGACGCGAACTGTCACGCCACGCTGGCGCGCCTTGACCAGCTCCTCTGCCATCAGCCTGTCCGGAATAAAATAGGCCGCTGCGATGTCGATCGAGCGCGTAGCGGCGGTGATGGCTGTCAGGTACATCAGGCGCATGCTAGCGCTGCCTCCGGCGGGCGAGCTCAGAAAGAACTGCATCGCTGACTCGCCGACTTCCCGCAACTGCGGAAAGTAGCTATCCCCGTGGAGCACGTTCCCCGTAGTCTTGATCCAGTTGTCGAGAAAGGCAGCCTGCATCTGCCCGACGACCGGCCCCTCGATTCTGAAATGCATGTCTCGCCAGTGTTGCGGATCTTGCGCGTGGCCGCGCCATTGATCGGCGATTCCGACGCCGCCTGTGAAGCCGATCTCCCCGTCGATGACGAGCACTTTGCGATGAGTGCGATTGTTGATTCGACCGAGGCTGTACCAGTGGAGCGCGTGGTAGCGCTCGATCTCGACGCCCACTCGCTTCAGCCGCAGGATCAGCTTGTGGTCTATCCTTTCGCTCCCGAGCCAATCCAGCATCACATGCACCTGGACGCCGCGCTGCGCGCACTCGATCAACGCTTCGGCGAACCGCGTACCGACCTCACCCGACCAATAGATGTAGGTCTCGAAGGTGACGGTGCGCCGCGCCGCTCGGATCGCGCGAAGCATTTCCGGGAAGATCTGATCGCCGTTGTGAAGGGCGGTAACCCGGTTCCCGTTGACGATGGCCGGCCCGAGCAGCGCGCCCATTTCGCGTCTGAATTGGGGGTCGAAGACGTCGTGACAATGCTCCACCTGGTGCTTGATTTCCTTCTCGGGCGTATGAACATTCAATGCCAGGATTACGGCGATCAGCGTTACGAGGATCGTGATGGCTATGGTTCCCATGAGAGCTCCTGAGGCTCAACTATGTCGGAACGGACTGAGGTATCCAGCCAGAAACGGAGCGCTGGGCTCAACGGTTCCATCCGCGGCTAGTGCCGTCCGAGATTCCAGTCTGCGGTAACGGACACCCACTTACTTCCGAGATTCTCAGAGTGTGCGGTAACCGATGGCGCTGCCGGCACTGTGGCGCGGAGTGCCCAGCACCGTTTGGCGGCGGACGGAAATTGCGCAACGATTGGGTACCGCGGGGGAACGGGAAAGGTCCTTACCGAGGTGCATCCAATGCTCCTTGGCGCCGTACATCAGCCATTGTTGCGCGAATTTTCCGCGGCACCTCATGGGTGCCTTGGTCTTCTCGGTAGACCAACGGTGATTCCTACGGGCAAGTCGGTGGATCGCGTTGGCGCGCCAGCCAGTGGCACTCTATTATCTGCTCGGCAGCCGCCGTATTGATGCGAGGCACGTTATCGCATCGATATTTCATCCCTATTTCGCCACCTCAGATTGTCATTGTCCAGACTATAGGATCAAGCGATGCGCCCCATCTCCCGAGTGACCCTGTGGACATTGCTCCTGATTGCACCCGCCTTGGCCGTGGCACACCCCGCGAGTGGGGCATTGAACGGCTGGAACGACGGATTCAACCATCCTATACATGGTTGGGATCATCTGCTGGCAATGATCGGCGTGGGTCTGTGGGCGGCGCAGCAGCGAGGCCGCCTCGTGTGGATCATCCCGCTGACCTTTGTCAGCATCATGATCCTGGGAGGTATCGCCGGTGTCGCAGGACTGAAACTGCCGGGAGTCGATTTTGTTATTTTTCTCTCAGTCGTGGTGCTCGGCACTCTGGTTATCCGGCGAACCGTGCTGCCATCGAGTGTCGGCTTGGTTCTCGTGGCACTCTTCGCATTCTTTCATGGCTTCGCCCATGGCGCTGAAATGCCGGGCACGGCCACGTTCATCACGTTTGGACTCGGATTCATTCTCGCGACTTTGTTGTTGCACGCACTCGGGCTTGTGACGGGCCGCGTGGCGGCGTGCCTGCTAGCCTTCCTGGTGGGCGGTTCGGCGGCGGCGCACGAAGTGCCGAGCGCCTCGAGAGCAGATGAGGATGCGGGGGAGAGCAGCGTGCACGCGTCAGGCCTGGATGAGGTCGTAGTGCTGGGGCGTGCGGACAGTCTGCTTGGCATTGCCGACTCGGCCTCCGAGGGCAACATTGGGCAGGCGCAACTGGAGATGCGTCCCATACTTCGCCCTGGGGAGGTTTTGGAGACCGTACCCGGGCTTATCGTTTCCCAGCACAGCGGTGAGGGGAAGGCGAACCAGTATTACTTGCGCGGCTTCAATCTCGACCACGGGACAGACTTTCTCACGCAGATAGACGGAGTGCCGGTCAACCTTGTCAGCCACGCGCATGGCCAGGGGTGGACAGATACAGGTTTTCTAATCCCGGAGCTGGTCCGCACGATCGAATATCAGAAAGGGGTGTACTACGCGCAGAACGGCGATCTTTCCAGTGCGGGCGCGGCGAATATCCAATACGTCAACTATCTTCCCGACAGTCTGGCGAAGCTCGAGGGCGGCAGCTTCAATTATGCTCGAGCGCTACTCGCCTCATCGCACAAGTTCGGTGAGGGACAACTTCTCTATGCCCTGGAGGGCAATTACAACGATGGCCCATGGCAGCATGGAAACCATTATCACAAGGCAAATGGCCTGCTGCGTTACGCGCGCGACTACGGCCAATCCGGTTGGGACCTCACCTTGATGGGCTACCAGGCGAAGTGGAATGCTACCGACCAGATCGCGCTGCGTGCGGTGGCTGCAGGTCTCATCGATCGTTTCGGGGCATTGGATCCGACCGACGGCGGCAATAGTCAACGCTACAGTCTCACCGGCGAATGGCATCGCCAAGATTCGCACAGTGCAACGAAGTTCCTCGCGTACGGGTACTACTACGGCCTGGATTTGTTCTCCGATTTTACCTACTTTCTGTCGAACCCCCAGCGAGGGGATCAGTTTGAGCAGCCGGACAAGCGCCGGGTGACCGGGCTGAAACTGGCGCATTCGCTCTTTCACACCTTCGGCCATTCGAGTTCCACGACCATGGTGGGCCTTCAGGCGCGCAATGACAGCATTCACAATGGCCTGTTCCTCACCGAGGCGCGCCAGCGCTACGACCGAGTGCGCCAGGACTTCGTGCGGGAAACCAGTCTCGGTGCCTATTTCAGTAACAAGACGAGTTGGACGCAATGGTTTCGTAGCACAGTGGGTGTACGCTATGACGAATTTCGCTTTGCCGTTGACAGTAACCTTGTGGAAAACTCCGGAGTCCGCACGGCCGGCCTCGCAAGCCCCAAGATCAACCTGGTCTTCGGTCCGTGGAAGAAAACGGAGATCTACGCGAGTGGCGGATTCGGTTTCCACAGCAATGACGCGCGCGGGGTCACTACGCGCGTCGATCCGGCGACGGGCTCTCCCATCGATTCCAGCGGTCAGCTGGTCAAACCCGCCCAGCCACTCGTGCGCAGCAAGGGCGCAGAGCTGGGGGTGCGCACGAACTGGTTTCCCGACCTGCAGAGCACGGTCACTGCGTGGTTGCTCGACCTGAGTTCTGAGCTCGTGTTTTCCGGGGACTCCGGTACAACGCAGCCGAGCCGGCCCAGCCGTCGCTACGGGGTTGAGCTGGCCAATTACTATTCTCCGTACCAGTGGCTCACCCTGGACGCTGACGTCAGCCTGTCGCATACACGCTTCACTGAGAGCGCACCTGAGGGCCCGTACGTGCCGGGGTCGGTGGAGTCGGTGATCGCCGCCGGCGCCACTGTGCATAATGCGCGGGGTTTCTTCGGCGGCGTGCGCTTGCGGTATTTCGGACCTCGCCCGCTCATCGAGGACGATAGCGTCAGGTCCCATAGCACATCGCTGGTCAGTGCCGATGCCGGTTACGATTTAAATGATCATTGGCGAGTTCAGGCGGAAGTTTTCAATTTGCTCAATGGCAAGAGCAGCGCCATCGATTATTACTACGCGTCCCGATTGGCCGGTGAGCCGCTCGAGGGCGTGAACGACATCCACTTTCATCCGGTCGAGCCCATCAGCTTTCGCATAGGCGTGACGGGTAGATTCTAAATTTAGGTCGGAGCGGAATCGATTGCATTGTGTACTGTTTAACGGCTTCGATGATGAGACGCCCCGTAGCACGCGGTGGCGGTCGTTGGCTTGCGCGAAGCTGCAGGAACTCGACGCTTTTGGCCAAGAGCATTCGCGGCATGCGTCGCGCGCTTGAGTTGGCCTTGAAGTGCGGCTGTAACCGAGCCGAGGACTGCTCGCTCTCACTGGCGGATATTCAGAAGGCCGCTGGACGGCTCGTTAAAGCGCGGCGCGATCGCCCGTGCTGATTCTTAGAGCGTTCGGGCTCTTTGTCGTCACGGCGATCGCCGAGATCGTCGGCTGCTATCTGCCGTACCTGTGGCTGAAGCGCAATGGGTCGCCCTGGCTGCTCATTCCGGCCATCGTCAGCCTTGCGCTCTTCGCTTGGCTATTGACGCTGCATCCGACCGCCGCCGGTCGTGTTTACGCCGCATACGGTGGTGTTTACGTCGCGGTCGCAATGGCTTGGCTTTGGAAGGTAGACCGCGTTCCCATCACGGCGTGGGACGCCGCTGGCGCGGCCATTACCGTGGTCGGTATGGGCATTATTGTTTGGGGCGGCTGGAAGGCGTAAGGCACCATAGTCATGTCGAGAACCACACGAGAGTTCCTTGCGCGGGAAGAAGCCGTATCTAACCCATGAGCCTGACGCTGCGCACAGTCGTCGTCAGCGTCGCAGTGCTGAACTTGGCCTATTTTGGGGTCGAGTTCGCGGTAGCTCTGGCAATCGGTTCGGTCTCGCTCTTTGCGGACAGCATCGATTTCCTCGAGGATGCATCGGTCAATCTTCTGATCGCCATTGCCCTTGGGTGGAGCGCCGCCAGCCGGGCCCGTCTGGGCATGACTCTCGCTGGCATCCTGCTGATCCCTGGCGTTGCGACCCTGTGGACGGTGTGGGGGAAGGTCATGGCTCCGATGCCACCGGCTCCACTTCCCCTGTCGCTGACGGGCGCCGGCGCCTTGGTAATCAATCTGTCCTGCGCATTCATGCTGGCGCGTTTTCAAGCGCACAGCGGCAGTTTGACGCGCGCGGCGTTCCTATCAGCGCGCAACGATACGCTTGCGAACGCCGCGATCATTGCGGCCGGTTTCGTGACCGCGTATACGCATTCCGCATGGCCTGACGTGACCGTAGGGCTCGGCATAGCCGCGCTCAACGTCGACGCCGCACGAGAAGTCTGGCGGGCAGCTTGCACGGAACACAGAGCTGCCGCGTGATGCCGGTTGCTCCGGTTTGGGTGCCGGCGGTTCCGGCCCGCATGACGGCGCGATGAGCCGCGTGCTTCAACCTACATCCGAGCCCTTACTCCTTCAGCAAAGGAGGGGCGCGACGTGCCACCGTCTCGAGCGGCAAATTGGTGGCGGACCACCGGCGGAGCACTTTTGGTGCGCCCGGCCCCGAACGCAGGAGTCGTCCTGCTGTGTCGAATTCTAAGGACAGTCAGGTGATTGGGGCGGCGGTCAGCCCGGCGCCGGCTCAGACCGCAACCGTCGTAAGCAGTCACGAGGGGGAAGGCTAGGCGTCCCCGCCCCGAATCCGTTACGCAAAGCAGGGTCCGAGTTCGCGCACTTCGATCGTCGCCCACTGCGCGGCAGGGCATTCACGCGCGATGGCGATCGCCTGCTCACGAGTCTCGCATGTCAGCAAGAAAAAGCCGCCTATCACCTCCTTGGTTTCGGCAAACGGCCCATCCGTTATCATCACCGAGTCTTCGCGCACATTCACGCGAGCGCCCGCAGCGTCGCTCTTGAGGGACTGACTCATCGTGAGCAGGCCCCGCAGTTTGAGTTGCTCGCTGAAGCGCACCATGCGCGCGTAGACCTCGCGTCCTTCGGCATCCGTGCGTGTGCTGCGCTGTCCCGGAGGTTCGATCACCAAAAGCACGTATGCCATGACATCCCCTCTCTCCCCCCGTACACCGGGGAATGATGACAAGTATCGCTCATTCCGTCCTCATGCACCGACCTCCGTCGTAGCGATCGTTCAGCCCATCCCGAAGGGGGCAGACCAAATTGCCAAAAGGGGCCGACCAGAACGTCTCGTTCCGTGCCGCGTGCGCGACTATCCGATTACGGGTGCCGGTGGTTCCGACCGGTGCAATCCTTTCGCAGCGGGTTCACGCGGCTGCAGATGCCCGCATTGGGCGTGCTGTACGAAAATGCGGCCCCGAGCTTCTTCCGCTATTCCAGCCTTGATGGATGGGCTCCGCTAGCGTTTACGTGAAAGCACTAGGCTATTGCACTTTCCCTTGTAATGATGCTGGCCGGAATCGCCAGCACTCGAATCGGGTAGACGCTATGAAGCTCGAACTGGCTCTCCGCTACCCTATGGAACGACTCCCAGTAGCCGTATGACTGAATTTTGTACTTTGGCACTGATCGACCCTCTGCAGCGCGGCCTCAAGGAGGTGGGATATGGGCAGATGACGCCGGTTCAGGCATCGAGCCTTCCGGCCATCCTCGCGGGGCGAGACGTTGTCGCCCAGGCACGCACCGGTAGCGGAAAGACCGCGGCATTCGCACTTGGACTGCTATCGGCACTGAATGCCACCTCGCGCAAGTTACAGGGGCTCGTACTGTGTCCCACGCGTGAATTGGCTGACCAGGTCAGTCGCGAGATTCGCCGACTCGCGAGATTCGTTCCGAACGTCAAAGTCCTGACGTTGTGCGGAGGTGTGCCGCTGCGGCCGCACCTCGCATCGCTGTCCCACGAACCAAATATCGTGGTCGGCACACCGGGTCGCATTCTCGAGCTGATCCAGAAGGAAGCATTGCCGCTCAAAGCCATCCGTGTGCTGGTGCTGGATGAAGCCGACCGCATGCTCGATATGGGCTTTGCGGACGATTTGCGCACCATTTTCGCAGCCACGCCGACCCAACGACAGACTTTGCTTTTCTCCGCGACGATCCCGCAATCGATCCGGGAGATCAGTCGAGAGCTGCAACTTGATCCCCTCGATATCACCTTGCACGACGAGCCCGATGAGACAACCATCGAGCAGATCTTCTTCGAAATCGAGGCGGAGCAAAAGCTGGCGGCTCTCGAAGCGCTGCTCCTGCAGTACCGCCCGCAGTCCGCAGTTGTGTTCTGCAATACTCGGGAGGGCGTCCGTGCCGTGGCCGGAGAACTTGCCGCTCACGATTTCTCAGTGTTGGCGCTGCACGGGGAACTCGATCAACGTCAACGCGAGGAAATGCTTGTGCGCTTCGCCAATCGCAGTTGCACCGTCCTGATCGCCTCCGACGTAGCAGCGCGCGGGCTCGATATCGCTGACTTACCCATGGTGATTAACTTCGATATTGCCGCCTCCGCCGATACGCATTTGCATCGCATCGGTCGCACTGGTCGCGCCGGCCGTCGCGGCGTAGCCCTGAGCCTCTGCCTGCCACGTGAATCGAATCGTGCGAAACTGATCGAGGATTGCCTCGGCAAGCCGCTGCAATGGAGCAAACCGGTCTCTCCCACCGATAGGAACCCGCTGCTTGCTCCTTTCGTAACGATTGCGGTCGACGCGGGCCGTCAACAAAAGCTACGTCCCGGCGACGTGCTGGGCGCACTCACCGCAGATGCGGGGATCCCAGCCGCCGCTGTTGGAAAGATCGACGTGTTTCCCACGCGCAGCTATGTTGCTGTCGCGCGCGAGTGGCATGAAAGGGCATGGCAGAGATTGCGCACCGGCAAGATCAAAGGCAGGACCATTCGGGTTCGTAGGATCGGCAGTTAAATGCCTTTTTCCTCATTAGGAATATCGCCCGAATTGCTACGTGCCATCGGCGACAGCAACTATCCAGCGCCGACCCCGATCCAGAAAGAGGCTATACCGGCGATTCTCAACGGCAAGGACGTGTGGGCTTGCGCTCAGACCGGGTCGGGCAAGACGGCTGCCTTCGCTCTGCCACTGCTTCAGAACCTGGCGAATGTGGATCGCGCCCGCCCTCTTTGCGTTCGCACGTTGATATTGGTCCCCACGCGCGAACTGGCCGCTCAAGTGGGGGAATCATTTCGATTCTTTGCCGAGTACTTGCGGCAGCCCGTCAAGGTAATTGCCGTCTTCGGCGGTGTGTCCATCAATCCACAGATGATGGCATTGCGCGGTGGTGCTGACGTCGTCGTAGCTACCCCTGGGCGCCTGTTGGATTTGCTGGATCACAACGCGCTGCGGCTCGCGGACGCACGCACGCTGGTACTTGACGAAGCTGACCGGCTTCTCGACCTCGGATTCGCCGATGAACTCGCGAGCATCATCTCACGACTGCCACAGCGGCGGCAGAACCTGCTGTTCTCTGCAACCTTCCCGCCCACCGTACGGGCCCTTGGGGAACAGTTACTACACGATCCGGTTCGTATCGAAGTGCCTGCGGCCACCGCCACGGACCCAGCCATCGTGCAGCGGTCGATTCGTATCGACACGGCGCGGCGCACCCAGCTTCTACGTCACCTTATTAACAAACATGGCTGGACCCGGACTCTGGTATTCGTAGCCACCAGGCACTCGACCGCACACGTCGCGGAGAAGCTGCGCCGGGCAGGAATCTCGGCAGCCGCCCTCAGTGGCGACCTGAGTCAGGGCGCCAGAACCAAGGCGCTCGCCGATTTCAAGGCAGCTCGTGTAAAGGTTCTCGTCGCGACCGATGTCGCAGCGCGCGGCATCGATATTGCACACTTGCCGGCAGTGGTGAATTACGACCTGCCGCGGTCAACCACCGACTATGTGCATCGCATAGGCCGAACGGGACGCGCGGGCGAAAGCGGGGTGGCGGTGAGTTTCGTCCCTACTGTCGTCGAGGAGCACTTCCGTTTGATCGAAAAGCGTCAGCGCCTGCGGGTGCCCCGCGAAATCATCGCGGGATTCGAACCAAGTAGCTAAACGACATCAGTTTTTTGGAGGTAGGCGTCGCAAGATGAGACACCCGCGCGAGAACTAGTCGTGCGAGCGCGGCCAAGCCGCGCAGAGCGGAATTGGGAGGAACTCACAAGTGGATCCGGGCGCTTGCCGAATGCAATCTACAGGTCCAATGACGGTTGACGATAATCAGCCTTAGGAAGCACCAATGACAACTGAAGCTTGTAGCTCTGGCCCTTCGGTCCAACGCGTTCGACTTCGAGGCAGCGGATCGCAGCCGTCCTTCGCTGGCGCGCGCGGGGCGGATCAAGGGCTTGGGACAGGAGGGGGGGTGTCAGCGGTGGCCGAAAACTGTGATTCGATTAAGATGCAAAGTACTGATCTTATGCACCGATTTCAGAAATCGGAATTTTGGGTACAGTTGCAACAGGCAGCTCTTGTAATCGCCACCTGCCTTCACCCAGCAGATCGAGCACCCGGGTATGCAGGCCCAACAAGCTGCTTCTATGGCCGACGGAGACCAGCGTTGCGCCCGGTAATGATTCGCGCAACAGTCGATACATCGTATGCTCCAGCCCTTCATCCAGTGCGGAGCTGACTTCGTCGAGGAACACGAGCACAGGACGGCTCAACATCACCCGGCCGATCGCCAATCGCTGCTGCTCACCCAGTGACAATATCCGGGTCCAATCCTCTTCTTCGTCCAAGTGCTCGACCAAATGCCCCAGATGACAGCGACGCAGTGTCGCAGCGGCCACCTCGGCGGACTGCGCTGGAGTATTCGGATAGTACAAAGACAAGCGCAGCGTACCCAGCGGCAGGTAAGGCTTTTGCGGTACGAATAGCGCTTGCCGGTCAAGCGGCCGAACGATCGTGCCGTCAACGTAGGGCCATAGTCCCGCTATCGCGCGCAGCAAGGTGGTTTTGCCAACACCGGATTGCCCGCGAATGAGCAGTGACGAGCCCGGCGCCAGCTCCAGACTCAGGTCCTCTACCAAAGCGAGGTTGGCCGCAGTTCGCACGGTCAAAGAGCGCACCGCAATTCGCTCCGCGTCGGGCTCCGTCCGTACGCTGCCGAGCCGTTCGGCGGATTCCGTCAAGTCAAGAAAGCCGGACAGTCGGCTGATTACCGCCCGGTAGCCGGCAAAATCGTCGTAGGACGTACGGAAGAACGACAGTGCGCTCTCAACCTGACCAAACGACTGCGCGGTCTGCATCACATCACCCAGGGTAATCTGCCTGCTGAGCAGACGCGGCGCTTGAACGATGAAGGGAAAGACCACGGCGGCCTGGCTGACGGCAAAGTTGAAGCCCTGAAACTTGAGCGAGCGGAACAAGACCGCCCACATATTGTGGATCACCCTGCCAAAACGCATGACGAGGTTGTCGCGCTCCAGCGCCTCCCCCCGATAGAACGCAATGCTTTCACCGTATTCTCTGAGCCGAATCAGTGCGTAACGGAAATTTGCGCTGAATTGCTCGTTCAGGAAATTCAAGCGGATGAGGGGGCGGCCGATCCGTACCGCGATTGCCGTCGAAATAATGACGTACAGGTACACCATGAATACCATCGCCCGCGGAATCTTCCAGCCGAACAACACCAACGTGCCCGAGAGGCCCCACAGAATGATGCTGAACGAAAACAGCGACACTGCGGAGTCCAGTAAGCCCATCGAAAGCGCCAGCGAGCTACCAACGAAGCTATCGACATCCTGTTGAATCCGCTGGTCCGGATTGTCGGCGCCTTGCGGCAGGAACTGGCTGCGGTAATAGCTTTGCTTGCGCAACCACTGCTCCATCAGCGTGTTCGTCAACCAGATCCGCCAACGGATCAGAAAAGCCTGCCGCAGATAGAAGCTCAGCAGCGCCCGTGCCACATAGACAGTCGCCAGCGTCGCGAAGACGAGCAACATAAACCTGAAAGCCTTCGCATCCAGGCTCTGCATGGCACTGTAGAAGCCGTTATTCCAAAACGAAAGGAGGATGCTCAGACGCACCGAAGACAGCGTCATGAGAACAATCAGGGCCAGCCAGCCCAAAGGCAGCGCGCTGCGGAAGGGGTTGAAGTACGCCCATGAGATACGCCGGATCTGGCGCCCCCACCCGGTCAACAGGGCAAGACCGTAAATCGTAATGGCTAACCCGGCCGAGCTGATGACGAATGCCTCGCCGAGCCAGATCAGACTTGTGCGCAGTTGGTCATTCCAATTCACTATGGGTCCTTAGTGACGCCCACCGACAAACGCCAATCGGGTCGACGGCAGATTCGGGTATGGGCGGACGGCATACGATGCGCCGCGCGATAGCGCTCATCGATTCCGAGGCGCCACCCGAACTCTTCAAGCTGAAATTGACCGGGTTCGTGCCATGGCCGTTCGAGCCGGACCTATCCCATCCTCGTGCGGCCCATTGCCAGAACGACCAGCGGCGGCAGCCCCAGTTTCAGGCCGGATGTGTCATGTCAGTTGTCCAGTTTTCGCTCGGCGAGCGGAAGTTCTGCCGTTCCAGGAAGCAGTCTTTCGGCAGGAAGTGATGGTTTGATTTCGCAGCACACCTTGCGAGTTTCAGCTGTAATGGCGCGTCTCGCGTCCGCGTACGTCGAGGCGGAATTGTCCGCCCCTAGTCCTGCGAGGACCCCATCCGAAGTGGGACAGCGCGGCTGACGGATTATTTCTCAGTAGCGGTGCAGGGGGCATGCATCTGCCCAACGCGACTCGCTACGGCCGAGGATTGATCGGCCGAGAACGCTGTCCGGCCAATCCCGGCTGCGCCAACGTTGCCGCAAGCCCATGACAAGCCGGCTACGCAAGATGGCCAATACCAATCTCGAGATCGACGTCATACGCGCCTTGGTCGTAGCGTTCGACCCGGACGGTTTTGGCAAAGCGGCCGACCGCTTGGGGCGCATGCAGGCCTGAGCCCGGGAGTCGCCGCGGGAATTGGCGCAACGCTCGGCTGCGGCCGGCGCACTCCCGGCGCGCTAGGAATGAGACAGCGCGTTCGCGCATGTTCTTAGCTCGATTTTTCATTGGACGCGCGGCCGCCGCCCCTTTAATTTACGTTGGACCCGGCCTCGCTGCGAGCTGAGGTAACAAAGTGGTTACGAAACACTTTGCCGTCGTTGAATTTCCGTTGGGGAAAAGCCGATGAAAACGTCATCCTGGTTCGACGCACTTGCGCTGTTGGTGATCTCGCTCATGTCGATCACGGTCGGTGCGATGACGGACACAAGCCGAGATGAGCAGGCGCGAACTGCGCAGGCGACCCCCGGCAATCGATAGTCGCCGACCGATACATCAGGAGCCGTAGTGAGCTCAACACGTGACATCGGGGTCTCCCGGCGTGCCTTGCTTCAGGGCGGAGTGGCTGCCGGAGTCGGTTTTGCGGTGAGCCCGTCTCTGGCGTTTGCGGCCGCCAGTGAGACGGCTCCCGCTAGGCCGTCCCCGGCATTTTCTCTGCCGCTGATTACGAAGGCGATTCCCTCGACAGGCGAAAGGCTGCCCGTGGTCGGAATCGGTACCAATCAGTACAGCGTGACAGCGCCCGAGGAGCTCGCGGCGCGGCGTGAAGTGCTCGAGCAGCTGCCGAATCTAGGCGCCAAGGTGGTGGATACGGCGTGGGGTTACGGTGATTCCGAGATCGTCATCGGTAAGTTGGTGAAGGAGCTTGGTAACCGCGACAAGCTCTTCATCGCCACCAAGACGCCCAACCGGGGCGACCTTCCTCCGGGCACCGCCGCACTGGAGCAGGCGCTCACGCGCCTGCAGACGCAGCGCATCGATCTTCTCCAGATACACAACTTCTACGGCATCGACGAATTGTTTCCCGTGCTCGTCGACGCGAAGCAGGCCGGTAAAGTGCGTTATGTCGGCGTGACCACCTCCACGGACCAACAGTATCCTAAGCTTTTCGAGGCGCTGCAGAAGCGGCGGCTCGATTTCATCCAGGTGGATTACTCGATCGAGGATCAGGGTGCCGAGAAGGTCCTGCAGCTCGCCAGGGAGAAGGGGGTCGCCGTTCTGATCAACGTACCGCTCGGCGGTCGTCGCGGCAGCCTGCTCAGGAAGGTGAAGGACAAGCCGCTGCCGGACTGGGCCAGGGAGATCGATGCGGGCAGCTGGGCGCAGCTGCTGTTGAAATACACCATAGCGCATCCCGCCGTCACAGCAGTGATCCCCGGCACGACGAAACTCGCACATCTCGAGGACAACCAGCTCGCCGCCCGCGGCCGGCTGCCCGACGCTGCATTCCGCAAGAAGATCGAGTCGTTCTGGGCGACCGCCTGAACGCCGGGCGAACCGCGTTCTTCCAGTTAGTGGAAGGATGCAGACGCGCGTTCGACGTGGAAATCGTCGATTATCACTGAGGCGTGCGCTTTGGGGCACAGATTCTGAGGCCTTAAAGTCGCGACGAAGGAGCCTACGCACGGTGCATCCTTCGGCTTGGCTGGCGCAAACCGGTTCGCGTCGTCAACCGAGGGACGCGAGTTCGTGATGCGTATTAGACTGCAGCTGTGGCTCGCACGAGCGCCCGGTTTCGTCGACCCACGTGCGCTTTGGAGAATGCTGCGTGACCGTCTATCTCTTCGCGCTGCTGATCGGCGTGGTCGCCGGGTCGCGGACGTTTACGGCGCCCGCAGCCGTCAGCTGGGCTGCCCACCTGGGGTGGCTGCACCTGCGGGGCACCCCATTGGGCTTTCTTGCAGCCAGTGTGACGCCCTATATATTTACGCTGTTGGCAATTGGTGAGCTCATCCTCGACAAGCTGCCGAAAACGCCGAGCCGCAAGGCGCCAAGCGGATTCATTGCGCGGATCGTCAGCGGTGCGTTCTGCGGCGCAGCGATTGGCGCGGCCAGAGGCGCCGTCCCGGGCGGCTTGATCGCCGGCGCGGCGGGCGCCGTGATCGGAACCTTCGCCTTGTACGTGTTTCGCAGCAGGTTGGTTAGGGCGATCGGGGGTCGGGACCTTCCCATCGCGCTTCTTGAAGATGCGTGCGCTATTGTCGCGGCGATCTGGATTGTAACCCGGGCGGCGCCATGACCCAGACGTTCGACGCGCTCATAGTGGGAGCCGGTCAGGCGGGGCCTCCTTTGGCCGGCCGTCTGGCTGATGCCGGCATGAAAGTCGCCCTGGT
>JAQGOC010000107.1 GCA_028293805.1 Gammaproteobacteria bacterium | reverse complement strand
CACCATGCGTGGAACTCCGTAAACATCGGTCCGAAGAAGGACATCGTCGGCATCTGGGCCAAAACGGCACGCGACGCCGGGCTGCGCTTTGGCGTCAGCAATCACTCTGCGCATGCCTGGCATTGGTTTCAGACCGCCTACGGCTACGACGGCGAAGGGCCACTCGCCGGAGTACGTTATGACGCCGCGGTACTGCGCCGCGAAGACGGCAAGGGAAAATGGTGGGAGGGACTCGACCCACAGGATCTTTACACCGGTCCGAATTTCAAGATGCCCGACGGGCTGCATGACATTGCCGCAGTCAAGCGCTGGCATGAGGAGCACGACCGGGTGTGGACCGAGGATCCGCCGCCGAACAATCCGCGATTCGTGCAGCGCTGGTCGTTGCGGTGTAGGGATCTGCTCGAGAAATATCGCCCGGACCTCGTGTACTTCGACGATAGCGGCCTGCCGCTGGGACAAGCCGGACTCGACGTAACCGCCTGGTACTACAACGCCAGCTCAGTGTGGAATCGCGGTGCGCTGGAAGCGGTGGCCACCGGCAAGGTGCTGACACCGCAGCAACGCGGCGCGCTGGTCGAGGATGTCGAACGCGGCTACAGCGATTCGCTGCGTCCGCAGCCGTGGCAGACCGACACTTGTCTCGGGAACTGGCACTACGACCGCTCGCTGTTCGAGCGTCACGGTTACAAGAGCGCAGGTTCCGTCATCACCCGGCTGTGTGACGTGGTCGCGAAGAATGGCAACTTGCTACTGAGCGTGCCGATGCGTGGCAACGGCACCATCGACTCCGACGAGGTCGCGATACTCGAAGCGCTCGCAGCGTGGATGAAAGTCAACGGTGAGGCCATTTTCGGCACGCGTCCGTGGAGAATCTACGGCGAAGGGCCGACGCAGGTCCACGCCGGCATGTTCGGTGAAAGCGACACGAAGCCGTTCACAGCACAGGACATCCGTTTCACGACACGGCGCGGCGCGCTGTATGCCCTGGCCCTTGCCTGGCCGGAGACCAACACGCTGACGATCAGGTCGCTGGCAACTGGCGCCCCGGGACGGGTTCGACGGGTTGAGCTCCTCGGGACGGGCCAGCCGTTGCGCCACGTGCGCAACGAGCAAGGACTGACAATCACTTTGCCGCAACACAAAATCGGTGACCATGCTTACGCTTTCAAGATTTCTGGCGACAACCTCGTCTAAGGACGATACACCTTGTGCTCGCCCTCCCCTGCGTCCTCACGTCCATACGATCTGCCTGGCACTGATCCTCATGGTTACGCGAGGCTTCGCAATCGCGGCCCCGCTCGCGCTCCTCGATCGCAACGGCAGCCACGTATCGATCGAGGCTTACGCGCCCAACATCGTCCGAGTCACTATCAGCATCGACAAGGACCTGGCGCTCGCGCCTCCCGGTTTCGGAGTCATAGCGGCGGCGGATGCAACGGGATGGAAACACCGGACAACGGCCGCCGGCGATGAGTTCTCATCCGATGTCATGTCGCTCGAAGTGAAAGCGCAGCCATGGCCCAATCCGCCGAGCCAGATGGAACGCTACTTCGCACCCTCGCTACCGCCGGTGTCTCTAACGGTGCGCAAACCGGGCAGCAATCCCATTCTGGAGATGAGCGGCTGGGAAATGGCGCCGCACACAGTGAACGGCGAAAAGACTTTTCGCGTGGGTGCGACTTTTCACGCGCCTGCCGACGAGCACTACTACGGACTTGGACAAAACCAGGAAGGAGTATTGGATTACCGCGGCCGCAGCATCGATTGCAAACACTTCTACGACGCGCCGGCCGGCGAAACGGTGTGCGTGCCGTTCCTGGTCACGAACAAGGGTTATGGCATCGTCTGGGACAATCCCTCCGACACGCTGGTTTCGGCGGGGCTGCACGGCAACACTAGTTGGAAGTCCAACGTCGGCGAGCGCGTCTCCTATTTCGTGATCACCGGTGCGACTCTGGACGAGTTGTATGCCGGTTATCGTAAGATCACCGGCGCCACCCCGCTACCGCCCAAGGCGGCATTCGGCTACATCCAGAGCAAGGCGCGGTACGAGACCCAGCAGCAGGTGCTTGATGTCGCCGACGGCTACCGCTCACGCGGCTATCCGCTCGATATCATGGTCGTCGACTGGTTTTACTGGACTCGCATGGGCCAGCTCGACATCGACCCGGCCGCATTTCCGGATCCGAAGGCGATGAATAGCAAGCTGCACGAGCAAGGTGTGCACAGCATCATCAGCGTGTGGCCGCGCTTCGAGAAAGAATCGCGCTACTTCGATTTCCTGGCAGCGAAGGGCTGGCTTCTGAAGGATAAGGACGGCAAGCCCGCGGACGGTCTCGCCGAGCGCAGCGACCGCGCCGGCGCGCTGATGGACAGCACCAACAGCCAAGCCCGCGAGTGGTACTGGGACCGGATTCGGGACAACATCGCCTCTCAGGGCTTTGACTGGTTCTGGCTGGATGAAACCGAGCCCGATCTCGTGCCTGACGGCTATTTCTATAGCATCGGGTCCGGCGACCGCTATCACAATGTCTTCCCGCTGCTGCACACGCAAGGCGTCGCCGAGGGCTCGCGCCGCGACCGCCCCAACAAGCGAAATCTGATCCTCGCGCGCGCCGCCTACCTCGGCTCGCAGCGCTACGGGAGCCTTTTCTGGTCCTCGGATATCAACCCGACGTGGGAAGCGCTCAAGCGGCAGATTCCCACCGGCCTGAACTTCACCGCTTCGGGTCTTGCGTACTGGGGCAACGATATCGGCGGCTGGCAGTGGTTGCCACAGTCGCACACACCTGAGCGTACGCCGCTTCTGGATCCCTCCGACGCACGCGATGTTGTAGGGCATAACGATGACTACCCGGAATTGATCGCACGCTGGTACGAGTACGCAACCTTCACACCCACGATGAGGGCGCACGGCTCGCGAAAGAGCACGGAAGTATGGTCGTACGGGAAGCAGGCAGAAGCGGTGATCAGCAAGTACTTGCGACTGCGCTACACGTTGATGCCTTACATCTATTCACTCGGAAAACAGTCCTACGACACGGGTGCGCCCTTCTTGCGCGCCCTGTTCATGGATTTTCCGAACGATCCGAATGTGTCCAACCTGGGCGATGAATACATGTTCGGGCCCGCATTTCTAGTCGCGCCGGTGACGGAGCAAGGCCGGGAGTCCCGCCAGGTGTACTTGCCTGCCGGGCGCGACTGGTACAACTACTGGACCAACGAGCGGCTCAAGGGCGGGCAGACCATCACGGCCGCCGCACCGATAGGGACCATCCCGCTGTTCGTGGGCTCAGGCTCCATCGTTCCCATGGGCAGCGACGTCCAGAACACCTCCGCATCACAAGCGATCAAGGAGATCCGCGTCTATCCCGGCCGAGGATGCGAATTTGCGCTCTACGATGACGACGGCGTGACTTACGACTACGAAAAGGGTCAGGGCCGGCTCACCCGCCTGCGCTGGGACGATGAGCGAGGACAACTCACCGCCAAGGGCGCACCGCTGGCGGGAGTCTCGATCGCCGAATTGACGAAGGTTATCCGCTAGCAGCACCCGCGGAGTCGGCCGCCGCACCCGCGGAGTCGGCCGCCGCACCCGCGGAGCCGATCGCCGCAGCCACGGAGCCGAACGCCGCGCACAGCCGGTCGCCGAGGTCGCACAGCCAGCAGTCGCGGCCCGGAACCGCTCGACCCTCCATCACCGCGACGGGGGAGCTGCGAAATCAAACTCGTGCTGCTCGCCGTTGAAATCGACGACCACGCGCAGGGCATGCTCGTCCTTGCGGCCGAACTTGATCTTCTCGGTCACGATCTGCCCACCCGCCGCGCTCGCCGCTGTGATGCTCTGGGCGTGGAGAATGGCGGCATTCAGCGCGTCAATCCGTTGTTGAAGCTGCTTATCATCCCCCCTCGCGCGCTCATCCATGCTCGTTCTGGAGGACAGGAGCGGGCCGGTGTTGTTGCCGGCCGCGCCCGTATAGTTTCCAACATTGGGCCGGCCGGCGGAGTCGTGAGTCAGGGTCGGTCCGCTGTAGCTGGACGGATCATGGAATGTGTTGCCGCCCTTGTCCGAATGGCCGGAGGCCGTCTTCGTCTCCTGCACGAGCTGCTCCAGTGTCATTACCGCAATAGGCTGTCCCGCGGCAGTGAACACCTTGATGTCCTCCGGACCGAAGCTCGAGGGCAGCGAAGTCCGGTTGAACGCAACCACCTTCAACACCAGCCGGCCATCGGATAGCGTGGGATCCGACACGAGCTTGACCACGCCATGGGCCTTCGTGGACGTCAAACCTTCAGTCGTCACCGCATCACCGGCAAGCGCGTCAGGAACGATCGCATGCAAGGCCAGCAGTACCATCGCGAACCTCATCCATAATGTACGCTTCATGACACTCATCCCCCTCCATTGATGATTCCAAAATTACCGGCAAAACTCCACCGGTCTCAAGCCACAGCCGGATCGGCCCGGCAATGGTGTGCAATGAATTGCGCGTGCGCGGGCATCGCCTCGGCGGCTTGGCGGATGGCGAGCCGCATGCCGCCGAGATGGCGGCGGGTCTCGGCGAGCGGGAGAGTTTCCACGAGCGGGTCGAATCCCTGCGGCATGATCCCCTGCCCCGTCAGGACCGCCAGCCAGCTGGCGTCCTGGAAAAGCTCCTGTCCGAACGAGATGAGCCGTCCGTGAGCACGGAAATTCTCGATCTTCAGACGCAGGCTGTCCGGGATCTCCATGTCCCGGCAGTACCGCCACAAGGGCGTATCGCGGCGCTCTCCCGCCTTGTAATGCAGGATGAGGAAATCGCGGATACGCTCGAATTCAAGGTGCGCCTGGCGGTTGTACTCCTGGATGAGCAGAGGATTGAAGCTGCGATCCGGAAACAGCCGCAGCAGCTTCGTGATACCGGTCTGAATGAGATGGATGCTGGTGGATTCCAGCGGCTCCATGAATCCACTGGCCAGCCCGAGCGCCAGGCAGTTCCTGTTCCAGAACTGGCGTCGCCGTCCCGTGGTGAACTTCAGGACTCTGGGCTGCGCCAGCGCTTCACCGTCCAGGCTATCCATCAGGGTTTTTGCTGCGCTCGCATCGTCGATATAGCGACTGCAGTAGACATAGCCGTTTCCGATCCGGTGTTGTAGCGGGATCCGCCACTGCCAACCTGCCTCCCGCGCCGTGGAGCGCGTGTAGGGAGTCAGCCCGGACGCATCGCCGTTTGGGTGCCGGCAGGGCACCGCGACGGCGCGGTCGCAAGGTAGCCAATGAGTCCAGTCCTCGTAGCCGCTGCCGAGGGCCTGCTCGATCAACAGCCCGCGCATGCCTGAGCAGTCGATGAAGAAATCGCCCTGCACCCGCTCGCCGCCCTCCAACACCACCGAGTCCACGAAACCGTCCTCGGCGCGCAGCCGTACGTCAACGATGTTACGGTCGAGCCGCCGCACTCCCCGCTCCTCGGCATACGCCCGCAGATACAACGCGTAGAGCGCCGCGTCGAAATGAAAGGCATACGCAAGAGTTGACAGGACAGAGCGGGGATCCGCGTTGGGGCGGGTAAAGCGTCCGAGGCGCGCAGCGACGTCGGCCAGTGAATAGTCCGCCAGCGGGGTGTTGTCCCCGAGCTCCCGCAGCCTCAGCCAGTGGTGTTGGAACTCAGTCGTCCCGAGCGGGGCTCCATAAGCGCCGAACGGATGGAAATACCGGTGACCCGGCCGCGTCCAGTCCCGGAATTCGATACCGAGCTTGAAGGTCGCGCGTGTCTTGCGGACGAACTCGTCCTCGTCGAGACCGAGGAGCTGATTGAACAGCAGCAGCGGCGGAATGGTCGCCTCACCGACACCTACGGTGCCGATTTCGGAGGATTCGATGACCTGGATTTCGCACTGGAGCGATGGGAGCATCCGCGCCAGCGCTGCCGCGGCCATCCACCCGGCCGTGCCGCCGCCGACGATGACGACTTTGCGGATGCGCCGATCGGTGCCGCTCGGAGTCACTGGCTCTCCTGCGTGGCGGGGGCGGCCGCACAATAGCGGGCGATGAAATCCCGATGCGTCGGCAGGTGCTCCGCCAGTGCACGGATCGTACTTCGCCGCTGCAGCATCCCGCTCTGTAAGCGCTCGATCTCGATATTGTCGATGATCGGGTCATAGCGCTTCGGATAAACATGTTGGCCGAGGAAGATCGAAACCCAGCTCGGCTCCTGGTAGGATTCTTCGCTGTAGAGCGGTACACGGCCACAGCTGCTGAAGACGTCGATCTTGTAGCGCAGACTCTCCGGGATACTCATCGTACGGCAGTAGCTCCACAGCGGCGAGTCGTCGCGCTGCGTCGCGCAGTAGTGCAGGATGAGGAAATCCCTGATCCGCTCGAATTCGTTGCGCGAGACCCGGTTGTATTCCTCGATCAGCGTCGGATCGAAGCCCTTGTCGGGAAACATCTCGATGAGCCGCGCCACCGCTGTCTGGATGAGCTGGATGCTGGTGGATTCGAGGGGCTCCATGAATCCCGCGGCCAGGCCGACCGCCAGACAATTGCGATTCCAGAACTTTCTGCGGTGGCCGGCCGTGAAGCTCAGAAAGCGAGGCTCCGCCAGGGGCCGGCCGTCGAGGTGATCCAACAATGTCCTGGCGGCCTCCTCGTCCCCGATGAAGCGGCTGCAGTACACGTAACCGTTGCCGATCCGGTGCTGCAGCGGGATACGCCATTGCCACCCGGCCGCGCGGGCCGTCGACACCGTGTAGGGAGTCAGATCACCCTGGAGCTCGCAAGGCAGCGCCACGGCCCGGTCGCACGGCAGCCAGTGCGACCAGTCCTCGTAACCGGTCCGCAAAGCCTGTTCGATGAGTACGCCGCGAAAGCCGGACGCGTCGATGAAGAAATCCGCCTCGATCCGTTCGCCGCTTGCGAGCTTGATGGCCTGGATGAAGCCGTCCTCGCTGCGCAATTGCACATCGACCACTTTCCCCTCGAGCCGCCGTACACCCCGCTTTTCAGCGTGCGTGCGCAGATAGCGTGCATACAGGCCCGCATCGAAGTGATAGGCGTATTTGTAGGACGTGGCCGGCGAGCGCGGATCGGTCGATGGCGGGGCGAATCGCGACAGCTTGCCGGCCACGTACGGGAAGGAGTAGTCCCCGATCGCTGTCCGCTCTCCGAGCTCCCGCAGCTTCAGCCAGTGGTGATGCGGCGCCACCCCTTCGATCAGTGCCCCGAAATCCCCAAAAAAATGGCAATGCGTGTTGCCCAGCCGCGCCCAGTCGCGGAACTCGATACCCAGTTTGAACGTCCCGTAGGTGTGCCGGAGGAAGTCGCGCTCGTCGATCCCGAGCAGGCCGTTGAGTGCCTGGATCACGGGGACGGTCGCCTCGCCCACCCCGACGATGCCGATCTCCTCCGACTCGATCAGCTCGATCGTCGTAGCGGGCGGCTTCAGGAAGCGCGCGATCACGGCAGCGGCGATCCATCCGGCAGTGCCGCCGCCGACGATGACGATTTTCCGAATGCGCTCTGCCGGCATCGCCCTAAGCCCCAGGTACGTGGGGTGGTCCGCCCCCGATGTTCCGCCAGTCTACCTGGAAGGGAACACCGGTAGGCGAACGCGAGTGTTGCGGCCGAAGAGCCTCAGGCCGCCGTGTTGATCAGAACTGCGCGCGTATGGCCAAAGCGTACCGGCGGTCCGTATCGGTCCACTGGTACCGAGGGGCCAGGACTGCGCCGCCGACGTCCAGGAAAGTCCTGGAGTTCAGCAGATTCGTGCCCTGCACGCCCAATTTGACGTTCGCCGTGATGTTGTAGAACACCTCGGAATCGAGCTGACCGTAGTTCTCGGACCAGACGGGCGCGTTGATGTTGGCCGCCGAGGTGGTCAAGAGATACCGCTCGCGCCAGTTCCACGCGGCTCGAGCGGACACGCCATGCGCCTCATACATGAGCGCCGCGTTATAGCTCCACCGCGACATGCCTTCGAGCGGAAGGGTCTGATCCGCGGCGCCGGTCGCCTCAGGGGTGTCGAGGAGGTTGACCGCTGCATTGCGCCCGCCGTTACTGTCGACGAACGTGAGGTTGCCCTGGAACCCGATGCCTCGCAGGAGGCCTGGCAGGAAGTCATAGAACTGCTGGTACCCGAGCTCGAATCCCTTGACCTTCCCACTGGCTCCATTGATGTACCGTGTGACTTGGAATTTTTCCGTCACGCCATTGGAGGTGAAGGATTCGGTGTCCACGCCTTGGAAGACGTAGTCCTTGATGTCCTTATAGAAGGCCGCGAACGTGAGACTGCCGGTCGGTGCGAAGTACCACTCCAGGCTGGTATCGGCCTGCTTCGCACGCGTCGGCTTCAGCTCCGGATTTCCGCCAGTGCCAGTGACGGAATTCACCAACGCAGGCTGATAGCCGGAATTGCCGAGGAGACCGAAACCGAGGCTCGTGAAGCCGGTCATCTGGCTGAACGACGGCCGCACCATCGCCTTGCTCAAGGCGAAGCGCAACTGCAGGTCATCCGTCAGCAGGAAGCGCAGGTTGAACGTCGGGAGCACGTCCGTGTAGTTGTTGTCCGGGAACTGTATCCCCTGGGTTGTCGCGCCGTTGGTAAAGTTCGTGGCATTGATGAGGAACTGGCAGGCGGCCGCACCGTTCGCGTTGACGCAGTCCGTGACCGAGAGCGCATTCTGCAATCCATTGATGGCGACGACAGCGGGCCCGGTGTGTTCCTGCGTGCGCACGACGCGCACACCGATACTGCCGTCCATCTTTCCAAGCGGCGTGTCCTTGTGAGCGAACCGCAGCAGCAGGTAGCCGGCATAGGTCTTTTCCATCTGCTCGTTGATGCCACTGTTCAGGTTGTCGCCACCGGGGATCGCCTTCGTCCAATCCGTCGTGAGCGGAGTCCACCCCCAACCGGCGGTCTCGGTTCCCTTCAAGAGGGAGTAGGCATACGCCGTCCCGTTACGAACGAGCTGGTAGGAGGGGAAGTAACCGACACCGGGCAGATTTACGTTGCCGCGGAAGAAGTCGGTGTACGGGATAAGCGAGCTCGCGTAGGAAGGCGTCGAGCTCAGGAAGACCGGAGCGCTGCTGCCACCATACTGGCGGCTCAGGAGCGACCAGTTCCAGCCGGTCTCACGGGTGATCGAGTCCTTGTCGGTGGCGCGCACGCCGAAACGGAAGGCGTCGAGCCACGCGTTGTCCTCGAATTTGAAGTCGCCGTCGAGCCGCTCCGCCCAGCCGTGAGCGTCATTGTCCTCCAGATGATCCATGGCCGCCGCCCACCAGGTGTTGTTGGGGTTGGTCATGACGTTCGGTGACTGGGTCAACTGCATGTACGGGTTGTTGCCCGAGAGGTCGAAGTTCAGATTCGTGTTCGCGATCGGGTTGCCGTTCGCATCGCCCACCTGGGTGAACGCGGTGAGGCTCGTCAGGTCGGCGTGCGATTTGACGTATTGGACATCGCCGCTGAAGTGCAGCCGGTCCGTCGGCGCGAATTTCACTCCAAGCGAGAAATCATCGGTCGAGTGATGTTGAGTCTCGTAGCGCGTATCGAGCTGCGGGGTGATGGGCACCGTACCAGAGACGGCGATACCGGAGCTGTTGAAGTGGATCTGCGAGATCCCGGCCTGCGAGGACAGGTAGGAGCCATAGTCGCCTTCGGCGTATTCGAGGTCGTGGGGGTTGTCCTTCGACTGGAATGCCTGCAACGTCACCAGCCACTTGTCCGTAGGCTCCCACTGGAACGCGCCCGAGAGCACCGTACGGCGCTGCTGCCAATCGACCCTGCGCCAGCCCATCGAGTTCGGAATATCGACCGTCGAGCCCGCGGGCGCGTTGCCCGCCGGGGCGGTCAAGGTCTCGGAGACGAAGCGGCCGGTCTGGATGCTGTCGGTGCGATTGCCGACGTTGCCGATACTGCCGGAGATCAAGGCGCCCATGCGGCCGATCCCGGTGTCCCACTGGTCGCTGAAGAGCCCATTCCCGGAAAGGAAGCCGTGCTTCAACAGGTCCGCGTAGTTGTAGTCCGCCGAGAACGCGACGATCCGCTTGTGTGTATCGAATGGCATGCGCGTACGCAGGTTGACGGTACCGCCGATGCCGCCCTCGATCAGGTCGGCCGACGGGCTCTTGTAGACATCTATGCCGGACAGGAGGTCGGCCGACACATCCTCGAAGCTCAGGCTGCGGCCGTTGTTCGCGGAAAAGATGTCGCGGCCATTCAGCTCGCTGCGCACCCAGGACAAGCCGCGGATGAATACGGCGCCGCCTTCGGAGGAGAGGCGCGCCGGATCGCGGTTGTTGTCCGTGCGCTGTAGAGTGACGCCCGGAATGCGCTGCAGCGCCTCGGAGACACTACGGTCGGGAAGCGCCCCGATGTCCTGGGCACTCACCGAATCCACGATCTGCTCCGAGTTCTGCTTGATCGCCTGCGCCGACTCGAGGCTCTCGCGAATGCCCGTGACGACCACCTCGCTCAATGGCTCGCGAGAGTCAGTGCTGGGTGCCGCGGGCGAATCGGCCGCTAGAGCTGATCCCGAGGCTATCGAACCCAGCGCGCCAAGAGCGCCGAGCGTCAGCGCCGAAGCCCGCGGCCACAGAGCACGTCGCACGGCCGTTGCCACAGTCGCCGAACCATCAGGCACGCCTGATCCAAAAAACACTTTCTTCGCAGACACAAACTCCCCCTCTGACTCACTTCACGTTTGTGCCATCCGGTTGGCCGAAGCTCCTCTGGTCTGTCGTCCTGTTAGCGCTAACATCACACCCCTGAGTTACCGCTGCCCATCACACTGGGTGACTAAGTTACCGCTACCATCGATGCACAACCAATGAAAAAGCCGGTCTGAGCTATACACTTTCAGCATGGATTCGGAACGCCTTGGCGCATACCATCCGGGCGACCCTGAGTCCCGCACCTATTTCGCGGGCGACACCAATGCGCCGTACACCAGCGCGGTGGTATCGGTGTCAATGCTTTGCAACTGTGGATCCTTCCAGCGATCCATCACCTGGATCATGCCGATGAAAATCAGATCGTTTCTCGGATCGATCCAAAACCAGGTGCCAGCCGCGCCGCCCCAGTCGTAACTGCCCTCCGCTCGCAGGGTGCCTGCCTTGGCGGAATCGAGCACCACCGCGACATCGACGCCGAAGCCCATCCCGGTGTGCTCCGAGAACGATTCCTGTGCCTTCGCCCGAATGTCATCGGCCAGGTGATTGGAGGCCAACAACCTCACGGTGGCGGGTGCGAGAATGCGCACGCCGTCGAGCTCGCCGCCATTCAGAAGCATCTGCGCGAAGCGCAGATAGTCGGATGCCGTGGACACGAGACCTGCACCGCCCGATGCCGTGCCGGGCGGCCGCGAATAATCGAATACCAGCGTCCCGCTCGGTGCAACCAATGACTTCGACGCGGCGTCGTACGCCTTCAATACAACGAATCGATCCTGTTTGGAGGCGGGAACATAGAAGCCCGTATCCCTCATTTGCAGCGGTCCGAAGATCCGGCGCTCCATGAAATCGCCCAGTGAGAGGCCGGATATGCGCTCGATGATATATCCTTGTATGTCCACCGCGGCACTGTATCTCCAGTGCACCCCGGGCTGACTCGCGAGCGGCAGCTTCAGGATCCGATCCAGGGCCTCCGTGCTGTTCGGGGCGTGCAGGAAGCTGGATTGCGAGTAAGCCTTGTCAATCGGATTGTCATCGGACAGTCCGTAGCCAAAACCCGCCGAATGAGTCAGCAGCTCCCGCATGGTGGGCGCACGGGAGACGTCCTCCATCTGCATGGAGCCGTCCCCATTGAACCCTTTGCAGACACGCAGCGATTTGAGCTCCGGCAGAAACCTGGTCACCGGATCGTCGAAATGCCACTAGCCTACCTCCAACAGCATCATCATCGCAACCCCGGTCACGACCATGGTTTGCGAGTAGATGCGAA
>JAQGOC010000094.1 GCA_028293805.1 Gammaproteobacteria bacterium | reverse complement strand
GTGACACGTTCATGAAATGCAACTGCGAGCGCTTGGTCCTGTAAGCCCACAGTCCGATGAAGAGCACAATCGTGACCAGCAACGCGATATACAGCCGGCTATTCTCCACGGCCTTGGTACTCAGTGCTTTCTGAAGTTGCAGCAACTGATTCTGCTTGTTCAGAGCGCTGATCTGCAGCTTGTTGGCCATAGCCTCGTGAGCGGCCTTGGCATACGCCAGACGCCGGCCGTCGGCATCATCCACGTAGGCTTTGTCGGCGGCAGCGTACTTTTCGTGGAACGCGAGTGCCGACTTGAAGTCGCGCTGTTCCTTTGCAAGCTCGTACAGCAGCCGGTAAGCGGTGGCCAGTTGCTCGGTGAACTCGGGTTCGACAGAGCTCCCGATGGTGCTGAAAGCGAATTGGCGCGCGAGCGCCGGGAAACCTTTCTTGCGGTAAGCCTCCGCCAACAACGCATCGAACGCCGAGATCAGCAGCGGATACCGGGTGCTCTTCATTTCATCGTAATGGTCTTTCAACAGCCCGATGGCATCGTCAAATTGCCCGAGGCCGATGTACAGCTTCGCTGAGAAGGTCCTGATCAAGTTGGCGAAAAGCAACTCGTGCGCGTGGGTGCAGACATCGATTCCCCCTTGGAGCTCAGCGCCCGTGACCGGCGGCTTCTTGCTCTCGTACTGAGCCCACAGCTTGTTGAACCCGCCTTTGCAGCGACCGCTGGCGGTCCGGCTCTCGGAGATCATCATCTGCGAGTAGCGTAAACTAAGGTCGTATTGTCCGACCTGATTGTAGAGAAGCGCGGCAACCGCCAGACCCTGCTCGCGAGCCTCGGGATTGGCTACCCGTGGTAGCAGCTCCAGAAGCCGGCCTAATCGCGAAAACGCTTCTTCGTAGCGCTTGACCAGGCCCAATACGTTGACCATTGAGGCGCCAGCGCGAAACTGAAGCGTGACGTCCTGGGACTGCGCGATGACCGCCTCAAGTCTGGGTATGGCGACTTGGTATTCGCCGTCATGGACGCTGTCCCAGCCCTTGAGGTAGCGGAAGTAATCCTGCTGCGCGGACGAAAGGGCTTTCGAGTCGATCCTCTGCATGATCGCGGCGAATTCGGCGTGATTCGTCAGCCGTACGCTGTCGGCCCGCTCGAGCAACTGACCGGGACTTTCAATCTCCGCGCCAGCAGGACAGTTCATGAACAACACGCACAGAAGCCCGAGTCCGCCCGACATGGGACGCCAGGCGGAGCGCGCGCAATTCACGCGGCGATCGGATCTTCTATGCCACACGGCGACCCGCGCTGCTGCGAGACTTCAATTCAGCTTTCTCCTTGCCATCATCCTCATCCTCATCCTCTTTCTCTTCGCCGTCCTCGCCTTCCTCCTCGACTTCCTCTTGCTCCGGGGCGAAGACCGCACAGACGATCCGGCTTCTCGCGCCGAGCAGGGATTCGAGCGCACAGCGGTCTGCACCCAAAATCGCGGCGCGCACAGGGGGTTCTATCCCGGCGCGCAGCAGCACCTGTTCCAATTCAGCGCTCGCGGCATGACGCAGCTGCGAATCCTGCCCCCATTTCTCCAGAAAATCGATCACGTTCGACATTGTTCGCCTTCCAGGTAAGCCCGACACCGCACTCTGTCACGGCTGAGACTTTAGTCTTTTGACTCAATGTCGCGACATGACCAAGCCTAAGCCCAGGACCGAGCCCGAAGCAACCTAACCAGCTACAGACTTGTCAACTTTCGCGGATCAAAGAACACTGTCCTTGCCGCCCCCACCACCCCCATCGAAGTGCAAGCGAACAGAATCGCTACAAACGATTGCGCTCGCGCCCCCGGACCGAGTAAACCTGCGCCGCGCGCGGGCCGACCGAAATGAGCTGCTCAACGCCATTCGGCGGCCGCCTCGGCACGATGGCCATTTCGCGTGGCGCCCGTTCGGATGCAATGTGGTGATATCCCCGGACACTCTCCCATGCACGCCCGATATACTGACCAAAATGCCGCCCCGTTACATCCACGCATCGGAAGTAAGCAGTTTCGCCTCTTGCCGACGTGCCTGGTTCCTCG
This sequence comes from Gammaproteobacteria bacterium, assembly GCA_028293805.1. Classification (GTDB taxonomy): domain Bacteria; phylum Pseudomonadota; class Gammaproteobacteria; order Steroidobacterales; family Steroidobacteraceae; genus 13-2-20CM-66-19. The sequence continues at coordinate 1,803 of JAQGOC010000094.1, read as the reverse complement.
AGCGTCAGCATCAGCCGACGGACCTCTCCGAGGCCCCGGAGGCCGGAGCCCATCGCGCCGGGCGTGGGCACGCGGCTCGGCGCCTGTCCCTCCTCCTGCTCGTTCTGGGTATCGGAGGCATTGCCTGCGTGGCGCTGCTGGCCAGCATGCGACCATGACTGCACTCCTCATCGCCAGCACGATGTTTGTCGCACTCGGCGTGCTCGTGCGGACCTCTGCGAAATCGCGAGGCGGCGCTTTCGATCTGTCGGACGAGATACTCTATACCGACGCGGGACGGTCCACTGTTGATCTGCTCGTATCGGAACGGTATCAGTTGATAGGCCGGCCGGATTACGTTCTCGAAGAGGGCGGTGAGCGCATGCCGGTCGAGCGCAAGGACCGCATGCTCACCCACAGCGGCCCGCATGAGAGCGAGCGTCTGCAACTTGCCGCGTACTGTCTGCTGTTGGAGGAGGGAGAGGGACCGCCAGTGCATCGAGGCCGGCTGCAGTATCAGAACACATCGTTGGATATCACCTTCGACGAGGCGCTGCGCCGAAAGCTCCTCGCGACCTTGGCGGCCATCCAGGCATCCGCCGACCTCGTGGACGTTCGGCGCAGCCATCCCAGTCCCGCGCGTTGCCGGGGCTGCGCATTTCGCGTGCAATGCACCGAGTCGCTGGCTCGTTGACATGCTCGTGCCCTCATCCATTGGCCGAAACTGACTGGCTCGACGAGCTGCGATGAACCGACCAGACACGCTTGCCCGGGCCCTCACCGTAATCCGCGGGGTCCAAGCAGGAAGAAAATCCCGCGGCCACAAACAAGCGTTCGGCTAGCGAATGCTGCGCGGAATATTGGAGCCAGACCTCATCGACCGGGAGCGCCGTAAACGCCTGCGTGGCCAGCGCCGGCAATATCTCCCTGGCGAATCCCTGCGCGCGCGCGAAGGACTTGAGCGCAACGCCCGCTTCGGCTCGGCGTCGAATGGGATCGATTTGCTGAAGGCTGCAGAGTCCGATTTTCCGCTGCACGCTTCTCACCGCCACCGTGAAGAAGAGCCGCTGCGCTGGATGGCCGCGCGTCAACGCAACTGCCTTCCGAAAACTGCGCGCAGCGCGCTCCGCAGACATCTGCGGGCCGATGTAGCGCATCGTATCCCCGTCGGTGAACAGCTCGCAAAACAGTGTTTCGTCGCATTCGGACAGCGGGCGGATGTCCAGCCGCTCTGTGTCAATGTCAAACATGAGGTCTACCGTTGTGTTCGAATGAGGTCACGGCGCTTCATGCCACTTTATTGATCTGACATTGTGCGAAGGTAAGACTTCCTGCACGTGCGAGGGTAAGCGCAAGCGAGGCGGGCAGGCAAGAGCATCCGCGCGGGAGGTGACGCAAGTCGCGAGCGACCGACGTGCTCGGACACCAAGACCAGGCAGGAGCAGGAGGTTGGTCACCGCCTCTTTTTTCGACTCCCGGATTTCAGGTTCTGACCGGCTACTTCCAGGTCCATCCGCGCATGGGCCCTCCAAAACGACTCCACGACCCCCTCCGCCAGCCATTGCCGGCTCACGGCAGGTCCAAAAATGTGCCGGTACATCATTGGTCCCCACAGCAGGGCCACGCTCAATTCCTCATCCAACACCACGGGTAAAATTCCCTGCTCGATCCCCCTGCGCAGAAATTTTCGCAGGGCCGTCCGCGCACGCTCCGTGATCCGCGCGCGCCAGGCCCGGCCAAACTCCTGATTCTTCGCCGAGTAGGCGATCAGGTGGGGCGCCAATCGTTTCTGCATCGACGCAGTTTCCGCGGAGGGCTCGTATC
>JAQGOC010000086.1 GCA_028293805.1 Gammaproteobacteria bacterium | reverse complement strand
GAACAGCGCCACCCGATGTCCTGCCTGCCGCAGCAGCGCCGCGACCTGCAAAGTCGCGAGCGGCGGATAGGGCTTGGCGCGTTCCAGCTGCTTCTGATCGAAGCGCAGGAAGTAAGAGTGGCAAACCAGAATCGACAGCATTTGTCCGCAAGCCCCTGAGCCAGCCGCCGCCGGCAGCGTCGGTCACCGTTCTATCGGTTGGAAATCCGAGACACCGCCGGCGCGGGTCCAGGGTAGGGCCTCGACCAGTACTCTCGCCCTACAGGGTAAGTTCGCCGGCCGCCCGTTTCGGTTCAACCGGCCGTTCCGACACAGTGGCGGCCCCTTGCTTTCATGCGCCGGCGCCGCTATCGCCACCGCTGCGTGTGCGAAGTCAAGCGCTCCAGGCGAAGTGAATTCGCCGGGAACGGAAACCTGTGGCCCTGCCTGGGGCACTCACGGCAGGCCCCATTGCACCTGAGCCACTCCGATGTCGTTTTCTTCATACAAGCTTTTCCTCGCACTGTTCGCAGGCGCGACGCTCGCCGGCTGCGCCGGCAACGGTGCCGGTCTGGATGCCAATGGGCAGCCGATCGGTTCCTCCGGAGGCGGCACCACGCCGTTGACCGCCGACTTTCAGTCGATTCAGGACCACGTGTTCACTCCAATCTGTTCCCCCTGCCACAGCGGCGCGAGTGCGCCTGAGGGCCTGATGCTCGACGCGGGACACAGCTACAACCTTCTCGTGGGCATCCCGAGCAATGAAGTGCCCGCTCTGAGCCGAGTCAAGGCGGGAGATCCGGACAACAGCTACATGGTGCGCAAGATCCAGGGCGGTCCCGGCATCGTCGGGGGACAGATGCCGTTGAATCAGACTCCACTCCCGCAGGCGACGATCGATGTCATCCGCACTTGGATCGCGAACGGGGCGCCGCAAGGGACCGCGACCCCGTCGGCGGCGGGTGCCATGGCGAAGATTCAATCGCTCGGCAACAGTGTGCCCTCTACTGCATTCAGCGTGACCCAGACATCGCCACTCGACAACACGACGGCCACCTCACCCGTCAACTGTATCGTCGTCGCTTTCAATCACGAAGTGGACGCGTCATTAATAAACTACACCACCGTGAGTCTCGAGCGAATTGCTTCAACGCCAGGCGATTCCGCCGACGTGATGGGTGGGGTCATGGCGCCGCCCGTTCCGTCAAATGTCCTGCCGGCCACTGCGGCTCTTGCGCAGGGCAACCCGACGGTCATCGTCATCACGCCGCCTGCGCCGCTCGTGACCGGCACCTATCGGGTGAGTGTGCGCGGCACCGGCGGTGGCGCGCTGGCAGATATAAATGTTCACACGCTGGGCAGCGATTACTCATTTACGTTCAATGTGGACGTCTCGCCATGACCAACCGTTTCCCCCGGCTCCTCCTGCAATGCCTGGTGGCGGTGCTATTTTTTGCGGCTTTGCGCGCACACGCCGAGCCGTACCTGGCGATTCAACAGGGGCTGAAATGCGGCCAGTGTCATGTAAACCCGACGGGCGGCGGTCTGCGCACCGCGTTCGGCGACGTGTTTGCGCAAACCCTCATGCCGGCGCAACACCTCGACACCGGCGGGGACGTCTGGACGGGGGACGTCACGAAGTTTCTGCGTGTAGGCGGCGATCTACGCTTCGATGCCACGGCCACGCAGGTGCCCCACACTAAGACCCTCAACCAGTTTCAGTTCGAGCAGACTCGCGTTTACGGCGAGGCGAGCGTCATTCCCGAGCGACTGCTCGTCTACGTCGACGAGCAGGTCGCCCCCGGAGGGGCGCTCAATCGCGAGGCCTACGGCGTCTACTGGTCGGCTTCCCACAGCTGGTATGTCAAGGCAGGGCAGATGTATCTGCCCTTCGGGTTCCGGCTCGAAGACCAGACCGCCTTCATTCAGACGGCGACCGGCATCAACATGACCACGCCGGATCAGGGCGCGGAGTTCGGTTGGGAGCGTGGGCACTGGGATGCACAGCTCGCCATCAGTAACGGGACCGCCGGAGGCGCGACCAACGACAACGGCAAGCAGTACAGCAGCCAGCTCATCTGGGTCGAGTCGCTCTGGCGAATCGGCGCTGCCGGCAACTTCAACAAAAAGACCGCTGGCAGTAAAAGCGCGGGCGCGCTCTTCGCCGGCCTTCGAACGGGTCCGATAGAGTGGCTCGCGCAAGGCGAGCTCATCGACGACAAGAGCTTTCCGAACGGCGGGCGCCGTTCGGCGGCCGCGCTGCTCGAAGCCAACTGGTCGATATCGCCAGGAAATAACCTCAAGATCACGAGCGAGTATCTCGATCCAGACCGCAGCATCGCCAACAACGCGCAGACGCGCTGGAGCGCGGTGTACGAATACACCCCGATACAGTTCCTGCAGCTGCGCGGCGGTATTCGCTATCAGGATGGCATTCCGCAGATCGACACTCAACACACGCGGTTGTATTTCGTGCAGCTGCACGCGTTCTTCTGATAGGGTGGGATCGGTGATTCGAAAAGGCCGTACACACGCAGAGGTTTCAAACCGGAAGACTACTGCCGGGAGCGAATGCCAGTCGGGGGCGCAACATGAATGGCGGTGGCGGGGCCTTGGCAATATGCCGTGAAGCGGGAGCAGCGCAGCACTAGCAAGCACCATCAGTGAACCGGATCGGGCTCGGACGCGTTATCGTGGGGCCCGCTGCACCCGGCGCCAGGATAGTGCGATATGGCTGAATCCCTCATCGATCCGACCGCAACACCTCTGACCAGCCGCTCGGGGCTGCGCGTGGAAATCAATGCAAACGGCTCACTGCGCCGTTTCGATTGCGGTCCGATCTCGCTGACGCTTTTTGTCGGCAATGAGCTCGAAGGCGGACCCACGAATCTGTATCTGCGGCGTCATTCAGATCCGATCGAATGGACGCCCCTTTTGGGGCCACTCAGCCGCACTCGCTTCCATAGAGATCCCGTTAGCGGAGTGCTCGTGGGGGTCGGTGCATGGCTTGGCATCGACTACTCGGTAACGCTGGTGCTCGCCCAAGGCGCGCCCGCGTGGTTCTGGCACTTGCGGCTCGAGAACACGACCTCATCCGCGCAGACGGTTGACCTGACGTACGCACAGGATGTGGCTCTGGCCTCTTACGGCGCGGTACGCCTTAATGAGTATTACGTAAGCCAGTACATTGACCACACGCCGCTGCCCCACGCGGCGCACGGAGTCATGATCGCCTCACGGCAGAATCTCGCGGTCGACGGTCGCCATCCCTGGTCCCTGATCGGCTCTCTCCGAGACGCTACTTCATTCGCCACCGACAGCATGCAGTTTTATGGACTCGCCACTCGTGCGGGCGACACTCCGATCGGACTTGCAGCCGATCTGCCTGGCCGACGCCTACAGCATGAGCACTCCATGGTCGTCGTTCGTGACGCGCCGATTCGGCTCGCTCCGAATGAAAGGGTCGACGCTGGCTTTTTCGGTTCCTATGTTGCAGATCATCCCGGTGCCACATCGGCGTCGGACCTCCAACGGGCCGGCGAGGCCCTGCGCCTACCTGAAGCGGCGCCCGTCTCGTTTGAATCGAAAACCGCCGATTCGTCCGATACCGCGACGCTCTTCAGCTCTGCGCCATTACTCAAGGTGCTCGATCTCGATGCCGCCGCATTGCGGACGTTTTTCGGCTCGGCCTGGCGGCACGAGGAGCTCGATGAGCACGGTGAACGTCTGTCCTTCTTTCATGGTCCCGATCGTCACGTAGTGCTCCGTGCAAAAGAACTTCTCGTGCAACGTCCGCATGGGCATTTACTACGTACCGGTCGTCACACCACGCCGGATGAAACCGCGTTGACCTCGACTGTCTGGATGAGTGGCGTCTTTCACTCCATGCTCACGCAGGGACATGCGAGTATCAATCGCTTCCTCTCGACGACGCACAGCTATCTCGGTCTGTTCCGTTCGCATGGCCAGCGTGTATTCGTGGAGGTCGGAGGCAATTGGCAACTGTTGAATGAGCCCTCCGCCTTCGAAATGTCACCGGACGCCTGCCGCTGGATCTATCGGCACGAGGAGGGCGTAATCGAAGTACGTGCCGAAGCAAAGAGCGATCCGCATGAGCTGACTCTGTCAATCGAGGTCGGTTCGGGCGAGCCCGTTCGCTTTCTCATCTCACATCACGTCGCCCTTAATGACGACGACGGCAGCACACCGGGCCCGGCCCGATGGTCACGTGAGGGTGATGCAATCACCGTCGCGCCAGCGCCCGGGACCTGGCTGGTTAGCCGCTTTTCGAGCGGGAGCTTTCATCTCCTGCCGTTGCCGGGCACGGAATTTCAGCAAGTCGGCGGTGACGAGTTGCTGTTCATCGACGGGCATTCGCGCCAACAGCCGTTTGTTTGTGTCGTTACGGCCGCCGCTAGTTTGGCTGGCCTGAGCATTCGAGGGCACCTGATCGCGGAGGCGACCCCACCGCCGCTGCGCGTGGCCTCCGGCGAGAGCCTCATACCGAAGTTGACCATGAGCGCCCCGGATGCGAGCCCGCTCCGCGAGCAGCTTGCGCGTATCGCCGACATCGCGCCTTGGTTTACACAGAATGCGCTGGTCCATTACCTGTCACCGCGCGGCTTGGAACAATATTCCGGTGGTGGTTGGGGCACGCGCGACGTATGCCAAGGTCCCGTCGAGATGCTGCTGGCGCTCGGCCGCGTTGAGCCGATACGCGATCTATTGCTGCGTGTGATGAGTGCTCAGAACGCAGACGGAGACTGGCCACAGTGGTTTATGTTCTTCGAGCGCGACCGCGACATCCGTGCTGGGGATTCACATGGCGATATTGTCCTTTGGCCGCTCTTGGTTCTCTCGCAGTATCTGATTGCGTCGGGTGATGCCGGTGTGCTGGACGAGCAAGTGCCATTCTTCGATTCCCGCGGCTCGGATGTCGGCGAACGCGCAACTGTATGGCAGCACGTGCAGCGCGCACTCTCGGTAATAGAAAAGCGCGTCATCCCCGGCACTGCCTTGGCTGCTTACGGCCACGGTGACTGGAACGATTCCCTCCAGCCAGCCGATCCCGTTATGCGCGATCGTATGTGCAGCGCTTGGACGGTGACGCTGCATTACCAGACGTTAAGCTCGTTGGCGAGTGCGCTGCGAACGATCGGACGCGCGCCTGAGGCGGTCCGTTTCGAGAGTTGGGCCGAGGACGTACAGCGGGATTTCCAGCGACTCCTTGTCGTGGATGGCGTATTGGCCGGTTACGCGCATTTCGAAGAGAACGGTGGCGTGCGTTACCTTCTGCATCCGAGGGATCAGACGACCGGTGTAACGTACAGTTCGCTAGCCATGATCCATGCAATTCTGGAGGACATGCTGACGCCGGCGCAGGCGCGCGAACATTTGGAGTTGATCGACACTCATCTCAGTGCCCCAGATGGCGTCCGTTTGTTCGATCGTCCCATGCCTTACCAGGGCGGCCTCCAGCGCATCTTCCAGCGAGCGGAAACGGCCACCTTCTTCGGCCGCGAGATCGGCTTGATGTACATGCATGCACATCTTCGCTACGCACAGGCGTTGGCGCATGTTGGTGAGGCGGAGCGCTTCTTCCATGCCCTTTGCCAGGCTAACCCGATCGGCATCCGTTCAATCGTTCCGAGCGCAACGTTGCGCCAGGCGAACTGCTATTACTCCAGTTCCGACGCTGCGTTCGAGGATCGCTACCAGGCGAGCGCGGAGTACGAACGCGTCGCACGCGGCACAATTGCGCTCGATGGCGGCTGGCGCGTGTACTCGAGCGGTGCGGGCATAGCACTCGGGCTGATCATACGACGTTTTCTGGGCCTGAGCTGCGAGTCGGCCGTGCTGCGAGTGGACCCCGTGATGCCGGCGGCGCTCGATGGCCTGCGTGTCGCGGCGACTTTGCTGGGACGTGCGCTGGAAGTACGTTATCGAGTCAGACATTCCGGTTGCGGCGTGAACGAAGTCACGCTGAATGAGCAGCCGCTCTCGTTTACCCGTGAGGCGAATCCGCATCGTCGCGGAGCGGCTTTAGTCGCGATGGCAACGACTCTGGAGCAGCTGGTGGCCGGGCGCAATATTCTGAAGATCGACATTGGTTAAGGACAGAACACCCTCTGCCACATCGTTCGAGGGTTGCTTGTTGTCAGGTGGCCGGGCACTCATTGTCGAACGGCGTAGCGGCCTGCGGCTGCGGCGCATCCGGCGGCAAAAACGCCTGTCGAAAGCTGAACGCCGCTTCCGTCGGTCCTTTCGCGCGAAGCAGCTCGAGCTTTTTAATAGCCTCGTCAATGCTTGGACGATGACCCTTGCGGACCCACCAAAGCACGACAAAAGCCTCCTGCATGCGCGAGAACCACTCCTTGCGCCGACGCATGATCTCGACGTGCGCCGACTTGTAGACGTAGTTGTTGAGCGACCGGGTGTCGCGCCAGACGGATATATTGACCAATGTCTCTTCGCCCAATGGACGTAATGCCGTCGCGTCGCCCGCTTCGGACTGCAGGCGCCACACGAATCCCGGCGAGCTTTCGGCAAGGGCATTGATACGATCGAGGTTTGCCACGAAGTCGGCCATCCCCGCTGACTCGAGCGGCTCCTTCATGATCGCGATGTTCAGCTGAGCGAGTTCATACGCGGACATACAGCCTCCTCACGCACGGGTGAGCCAGCGTATCGCAAGGCGCCTTTGCCCGCCAGCAAGCACCGGCCTGCATAGCTGGTCGAAAACCTTCTGGACGCGGTGCGTAGACTCCATTTGCGCGACGCGGGCGCCTCAGTCGGCCTTCAGGGCCTCCAGCCATGCCGAGTCCGTCACAAACGAGAGCTCCGGGCCGATCTGAAAATACTCGAGTACCTCGCCGGGTAATGCCGCGAACACGGTTTGGAGAGCGGCGACTCGAGCCGGCGGCGTCCCGATCCTCGCGATCCAGCTCTTGAAGTCCAGTGGCAGCTTCCAGCAGGCAACCTCTGGTTCCGCGAACCCCGCCGCCTGCTGCATGGCGACCCACTCCGGGACTCGATAGTCGCGAACGTGCGAGGCGTCGCGCAGAAACTCGATGACCTGCAGGGACGTGTCGAAGAGCGGCTTCTCCGGAGCAATCACATCAATGACTACCAAGCGCCCACCGGGCGCAATGACGCGCGCGCATTCGGCTAAAGCCCGCGGTACGTTTGCCCAGTGATGCGCTGAATAGCGGGTGACAACAAGATCGAAAGTGTTGCTCTCGAATGGCAGTGCTTCGGCTACGCCGACACACGTCTCGATCGCATCATAGCCTCGCGCCGCAGCCTCTTTGGCGACCACGCCTAACATGTCCGAAGAGGGATCAAACGCCGTCACTTGCCGCGCGCCTCCACGGGCCAGCGCGAAGCTTGCATGACCGGCGCCGCAGCCGAGATCCAGAACCCGAGCGGGTCGCAGCTGCCCCGCGATCGTCTTGAGCCGCTCCAGATCCGCACCCGTTGCATGCACCGTACTGGTCAGATATTGGGTGGCGCTGGCGCCAAACTGCGTCACACTCAGCTCTTGTTGATCCACTGCGGTCTCCTCACGGGCTATTCCGGGCTCTTTCTTCATCAGAACACACTAGTGCATGTCGTATACATAGACGATGCGTGCATTCGGCACGATGTGTGGAATCGCGCGGTGTAGTGCGTATCCCGGCCCGCGGCGAACCTTTTGTGCAACAGTTCGTGTCAGCCGATCCGAAAATCGAGCTCCCGTTTGACCACGGTCCAGCTTTCCGGGCCGACGAACCAGTGCGACCAAAACCCGCCCCGAGGCGCAGGCTGTCAGCTTTGGGACTGCCCTGGAATCGGCAGGCACTCCATGATCTCGACCGAGTCACCGGGGAATATCGTGAAGTGCGGGTGCTTCTCGAACAGCCTTGCAGCCGCTTCGTGAGACTCGGCCTGGACGATGACATAGCCGGTCATGCTGTTCTTCGTATCGGAGACTCCCCCCGCGGCCGTGCGTTTCGTTTTCCCGAGGGGACCTCCCTGCTCGACAATGTCCGCTTCATGGGCCGTCATCCAATCGCCCCACGCTTTAATACCCGTGGCTACCAGCTGATTGCGCTTCGCTTCGTCCATCGTGTCCCACTCAGATCTCTCCCCTGCGGACACCGTCCCCATGTAGATGGCTAGGAACTTCTTCATACATTTCTCCGGTCCAGGCGTTTGTAGAGGCGCATGAGATGCGGCGCGGCACAGCCGCCTCGCCCTGCTCACGTGCACTAGGACGATCGTGAAGAAGCACAACCGACAGTCGGTTAGGACAATTCTCGCCCCTTCGCGATCCTCAGAGCCTTTTTTGATGACTGGAAAAGGCTGGCACCTCCGATAGCCGAAGGCTGCTGATTCCGGCCCCGGGGCAAGCGGCGCGCACCAGCGGGCGCTCGCGCCTAGCCGTGGCTCGAGCTCGAACCCGCGGTCTGGGCTGCCGGAATCCCGCCAAATCGCCGTTCCCTTCGGCCGTACTCCGCAAGCGCCTCCTCGAAGGCCTGCGCGTCGAAATCCGGCCAGGGGCAGTCCACGAAATACAGCTCGGCGTAGGCACACTCCCACAACAGAAAATCGCTCAGGCGCTGCTCGCCTCCAGTGCGAATCAACAGATCGACGTCGGGTGCCGGCGCGGTTGCATGATCGACCGCGGCGAGTTGCTCGACGAACCGCGACCGTTCGAGGCTGCTCTGCGATTGCAGGCATCGGCAAGTCTCGACGAGGCTATGTTGCGCCGAGTAGTCCACCGCGATGCGCAGGCACATCCCCGCGCAATGAGCCGTGGCTCGCTCGCTGTGCTCGATCAACTGGCGTAAATCAGTACTCAGGCGATCCCGGCGGCCGATTACATTCATCCGTATGGACTGCTCGAGGCACCGCCGTGTCTGGGTCAGGAGATGCCGTCTCAGGAGCGTGAACAACGCACTCACTTCGGCAGTGGGCCGGTTCCAGTTGGCGGCCGAGAAAGCGTACAGACTGAGGGTACCTACCCCATGCCGTGCCGCCGCTGCCACGATGGCATCGACTGCCTTCGCCCCGGCACGATGTCCGGCCGTGCGAGGCAAATGGCGCTGGGCCGCCCAGCGTCCGTTTCCGTCCATGATGATCGCGATGTGCATTGAAAAGTGCTCTGTATCGCAGAGTTAAAGGCGCAAAAAAATCACGTCCCCCGGGTGGCCTTGATCACGGATTCCACGTGGTCGAGGTACCGGTTCAGCGCGGCCTTGCCGCGCGGCGTGAGCCGATAGGCCGATCTTGGGCGGCGCTGCGCGAACGACTTCGTGCAGGTCAGGTACTTCGCCTCCTCGAGCTTGCGGGCGTGGGCGCTCAAATTGCCGTCGCTGACTGCGAACAACGCTTTGAGCTCGGTGAAAGTGAGCTCCTCCCGAACCGCCAGGGCGCTCATGATGCCCAGCCGGACGCGCTCATACACTAACCGGTCGAACGTGGCGTCGTCGTTGCCGCCGGGCGGCGCCGACACGGAGGCCAGCTTAGGACGCTTCCGCGCCGCCGCCTCAACCGGCGTGGTCGCCCTAGATCTGGCGGTCATGACCGGTTCGTCCGATGAGCAGCCCGAAAAGCAGATGCAGCCCCCCGAATCCAATGCCAAGCATGAGAATCTGCAGATTGTCGGGCAACACGAGCGTGAGCAGAGCGACGGCCACGAACGATCCACCCATCAGGGCTATCGTTCGGGTTGCCGCTACGCTGGCGGCGATCAAAGCGCACCCGTAGAGTAGTAACCAAGTCCCGGGAATGGCGTGCAGGTTGCCGTTGGTCCAATGCACGGCGGTCATGACGGCTCCGCCGAACAGGGACGGGAATAGGCACAGGGCAAACTTGCGAACAGGCGTTCCGGACAGGGTCAGCCCTCGCAGCGACGCCGGTCGCGTGATCAAAGCAAGCCCGATCCCACCGGCCAAAACCGCAGCGATCAGCCAGATCCCGAGCCAATGCTCGTGCAGGCTTGGCGCGGATGAGACGCCCATCGCGAGCAGACCGACGCTCCCCATGGCAATTCCGGCAGATCCCGGCACCACGATCGACGCCGCAGCCTCCATGGACGTGCGGATGTACCGCAGCGTGGCGACCGCATGAGAATCGATCCGTACCGTATTGGCGGACTGCATGGGGCGCCTCCGGGGCTACATTTTCGGAAAATCAACGCTACCGGCGCATACCGTACGCTGTCAAGAACTCTATTCCGCGGAGTCAACACGGGGAGCGACTCGAGACCCGCGGCCGCGGAGGGTCGTGAAGTCACAGCGCGCGAACTTGGCGAGCAGCAGGGCCTCGATCTCTTCGAGCCTCTTGCCATCCGAGCGCGCCCTGTTGCGCCCCCTCGCGGTGATAGTCGAGAGTGTGGCGCTGAGCCCCAGGAGCCGTCGCTTCGTGGTGAAGCCCTGACGTGACTATAGACAAACCGTCGCGTACGCAAACGGCTACGCGTTGTCGCACTGGGACCGCCCGCCGTCCGTTCGCCCGGATCGTAACTCGACCGGACTTAGCTGTAACTCGTCGCAAGCTGCTGGTGTACAGGACATCCCCGGAACATAGTGCCTGGTAAAGCGGTGCCGCTGGAGGCGTGCGACTCGCAATCGGCTCAGGATAGCGTGATCGCATCGTTCGACGCGTTCGGACCGCAGATGGCCGCGATCGGGCGCGCGCAACTATCGGCGGGCGCCAACGCGCGACAGGAAGGAGTGCAAATTATGACTCGACGTTATCGGGCCTTGGTGGTCGTCTTGACGCTCGTGGCGCTTGTGCTCGTATCGTTGGCCCTTGCTCTTAGCCACAACTCGCCTTGCGGCGCGCCGGTCTCACTCCACGGCGATGTGCCTCGGATGAAAGCTATTGTCTCTCGCTGCTATGGTTCGCCGGAAGTGCTCACACTCGAGGAGCTTGTTAAGCCGGTCGCAGCAGACAATGAAGTGCTGGTCAAGGTTCACGCGGCTGCTGTAAATCCACTCGACTGGCACTACATGAGAGGCACCCCGTACATCATGCGATTGTCGGTGGGTCTGGGCACACCGAAAGATACGCGTGTAGGCGTTGATTTTGCGGGGACGGTCGAAGCTGTCGGCAGAAACGTCACCCGGTTCAAACCGGGCGACGAAGTATTCGGCGGCAAGAACGGTGCGCTCGCAGAGTATGTAACTGTTCGCGAAGACCGAGCGCTGGCGCGCAAACCCCCCAACCTGACGTTTGAGCAAGCGGCTTCCGTACCCGTGGCGGCAGTCACTGCCTTGCAGGCTCTGCGCGACAAAGGACGAATTCAGCCCGGGCAGAAGGTATTGATCAACGGCGCATCGGGCGGGGTAGGTACTTTCGCCGTACAGATTGCCAAATCATTCGGGGCCGACGTGACCGGCGTTTGCAGCACCAGGAACGTTGAACTGGTCCGCTCGATCGGCGCGGATCACGTGATCGATTACACCCGGGAGGATTTCACGCAAAATGGACAACGTTACGACCTGATTCTGGATAACGTGGGGAATCACTCGTTCTCCGAGTACCGGCGTGTCATGAAGCCCAAAGGCACCTTCGTCATAGTTGGAGGGCCCACAGGCGATCCGTGGATCGGACCGTTGGTGCAACCGATAAAAGCCGGCATGTTGTCGCCGTTCGTCAGCCAGGAGTTCGTTATGTTCCTGGCCGAGCTCAACCGGAAAGATCTGGAGTTCCTCAGCGGCCTCCTGCAGGCAGGCAAGGTGACCCCGGTGATCGACAGGCGTTACAGCTTGAGTGAAGTCCCGGCAGCGATCCGGTATCTGGAGGAAGGACGCGCCCGGGGAAAAGTCGTCATCAGCTTTGAATAGCACGCGTTCGTGGCGTCCGCGTGCTGGTCTATTTTGAAGTGATCCCCGCGTTTGCTGGCATAAGCTCGCGTAGGGTGATCACTTCCGCTGCTATTGCTGCCTTCATGGTTGGTTCGTGATCTGGGGCGAATAGCGCCGAATGCAGCGAGGGAAGCGCGGCCCCTGATTTCATGGCCGCGTCGTACTTCGTCCGCTCCACAGCACCGATGCGCAGCATCAGTGTGGGCACTCCCAAGCGCTGAAACTCCGAAAAGTCTTCGCTCACCATTTCGGGTGGCCGGTCCTGCACTTTCTCCGGCCCCAGTTCGCGAACGAGAGCCACCGCCACGCGTTGCGTCATTGCCGGGTCATTCACCAATGCGTACCCGCCATCGGTAACCTCGACGCGCGGCTCCCGCGGAGCGCCCGCGGCCGCCGCTTCGGCGTTGACGATGCGATGAATGGCACTCAACAGATGCTCCCGCACTGCATCGGTAAGCGAGCGCACCGTGAGCTCGAGGTTCACCTCGGAGGGAATGATGTTGGCCTTGGTTCCGCCATGGATCGAACCGACCGTCACCACGGCGGGATCAAACGGCGAGATCTCACGCGACACAATTGTTTGCAGCGCCAGCACAGTGCGGGCGGCGATCACTATGGGATCTACCGTCGATTCCGGGCGGGCGCCGTGACCACCCCGGCCATAGATCGTGATCTTTACGGTATTGGCATTGCTGAGAATCGCGCCTGCGTGATAGCCAATGATGCCCGCGGGATCTCTCGCATCGTCGTGTACGGCCACAGCATAGTCAGGCCGCGGAAAGCGGGTGAACAATCCATCGGCTAGCATCGCTCTGGCGCCTCCGCCGCCTTCCTCGGCTGGCTGTCCAATCAGCATGAGCGTGCCCCGCCAGCGGGCGCGCGTACTGGCCATGATCCGTGCGGTCCCCATCCACGAAGACATGTGAACGTCATGCCCACATGCGTGCATCACGCCGACGTCTACACCGTTGTCGTCTTTGGTCCGGACTGTGCTCGCGTAAGGCAAACCCGTCTTCTCTTCCACGGGCAACGCATCCAATTCGGTTCGCAGCATCACGACGGGGCCGTCCCCGTTCTTAAGGATGCCAACCACACCCGTGTGGCCCACGCCTGTCGTAACGGTGTAGCCGAGCCCGCGTAGCCCCGCCGCCAATTTGGCGGCAGTCTTTTCCTCGTGGAAGGAAAGCTCCGGATTCCGATGTAAATCGAGATACAGCCCCTCCGATTGCGGATATACCGCATCGACCTCCGTCGCTATGGCAGCAACGGATTGGGCTTCACTGCGAGTTGCGAACAGGAGCAGCCAGGCCAGACCGAGATGTAAGTGCTTCATACCGCAACGTAGCGCAAACTCGGTCGCTTACTCAAGCTACATG
Organism: Gammaproteobacteria bacterium; assembly: GCA_028293805.1. Classification (GTDB taxonomy): domain Bacteria; phylum Pseudomonadota; class Gammaproteobacteria; order Steroidobacterales; family Steroidobacteraceae; genus 13-2-20CM-66-19. The sequence goes on along the minus strand of JAQGOC010000086.1, from coordinate 5,131 downwards.
ACCCGTGATCTGCCCAAAGATGAGTGAATGAAGAGAGCCAGAACGACAATGTCACCGGATAGACTTCGTCCGAATGCGTTCTAGACTGGAGTCGGTTTTGGCGACGCCATTGTGAACGGTTCCATGGCCGGTGCGGCACTTGGCGGGGGATGGTGTACTGGTCGCGGGCCCGTCGTATTCGCTTTCTATTCCGTTGAAACACACCGCGGTCCTAACGCATCACAATGCGGCGCGGGGCCTTGGCATCTTTGCAACCCGACTGGGTTATAGAGCTCATGCAGACGGTTAGTATAGTTGTGGCCTGCATCGCCTGGGCGGGATTGACGTCCTGGACGATCTGGTGGATGGGCAATGCATCTCAACGAAGCGAATTGCCGATTGTGTTTCGCGTGTGGGTCGGGCTCTTCGGGATAATTATGTGGTTATGGACGACGTTCATTGCGGCAAAGTCATGTACGACGACGGAGTTACCACAAACTACTGGGTACATGTCCTCGAAATTGCCTTCATTCAATTGCCGTATGTCTTTGGGGTGGGTACTGGGCTGGCCGCGGAATTCAGGCAATTGCCAATCGGTGAGGCGGTAGAAAGGATGGAGTCGATTTTCCAGGCTGCAGTCACAACTGTTGTGATCTCGGCCTGCACCTCTTCCGCAGCGAAGGGCGCTGGTTCAGCGCATTGAGCTTTTGAGGCTTCTCAGAGGCATTGGGCGGTCGCATCGCGGCTTGGCGAGCAGGTTACCCAAGCCGGACCGCAGGAGCGCGGCCTGAGACCCGTAGGACGGGGCACTGGGATCGGATGGAATGGACGGTCGCGGAACCGGGTGGATTCCGCTGCCGTCCATAGGGTTGCCGCCGGCCGGGCTCGAGGCCACGCTGGGGGCGCCAGCAGCGAGTGGCCGCTGCAAAAGGGCTGGCCGACGGTCCTTTCCGATTATTCGGACTCTGTCTCGGCCTCTTCCGTCGAGGCATTCAGTATGGTCGCCTGGGCGCTCTGACCACCCAGAAGGTTCTTCCAGGAGAGTTCCTGGCCCTTGCGCTTACCCTTTTCCGTGAGCTTCAGCCCCTCGGGAGTGATCGCAAGCATGTACGGCTTGCCATCCACGTCAATCTCGCGCTTGAGCTGCTTGTCGAGCTTTGTAGCCATTGCACCCTCTTTAAACTGGTCAAATCACTTGTTCGAATTGCGGATCGTAACCGCTGCCCGCGGTACTTTGCAGTTCTTCAGGCAGCTTGCCGAAAATCGGGCCGTCCGCGGTGCGCCGCTTGTGCGCGAACCGCAGGTTCCCGCGTTGGGCAATGAACGACTGGACTTCAAGGAATCCTCTGAATGTCGAAGCATTGCCTGCCCCAGTGTACCCTGCTGGCGGTGGTTGGGGCCCTAGCCTTGAGCATCTCGATGGCGGAGGAGCGACCGCCCGATCACCGGGACCGGGAGGAACATCGCGGCTACGTGCTGGATCAGCGGTTCCACCACAACCGCTATTACCCGCCACATGGATTCGTCGTGCACGCTCTACCCCGCGGATTCCTGACCGTTCGGCGGCCGTATGGCGAGTTCTTCTTCTCTGATGGAATCTGGTACCGCAGGCGGGGGCCGGATTTCCTGGTGGTTACGCCTCCGGTGGGGCTTACGATTGGGACGCTCCCGCCTGGCTACAGCACCGTCTGGGTTCACGGCGTGCCTTACTATTACGCCAACGACGTGTACTACACGCAGGGACCGGACGGCTATGCAGTCGTCGATCCGCCTAGCGAAGGCGAGATCGTGACCACGCCTCCGGGTGCTCCTCCGCCGCCTGCCGCCGGATCCGCAGGCGGCGAAGCTGAGGACTTCTTCATTTACCCGAAGAACGGGCAGAGTGACGCTCAACAGGCGGCAGATCGCTACCAGTGTCATCGCTGGGGCACGACGCAGACCGGCTTCGATCCCACTCAGCCCACTGGCGGCGTTCCCCCGCAGCAAGCGGCACAAAAGCGGGCTGAGTACCGACGGGCAATGAGCGCCTGCCTGGAAGCACGGGGCTATACGGTGAAATAGTGCATCTCAAGCGCGCGATCGGTACGGTTTTAGGGACATTCCTGCCGATCTTGACGTGGGGGCAGAGCACTTGGGTGGGCGATCCGGCTGTCCAGCAGCAGCTCGCTACCGGGGAGGTCGCCGTCGGAGTTCCACTCCAGACCGATCAGTCCCGCATGCACCTCCGTGCCGCCGTCAGGATCAACGCAAGCCCCGAAGTCATCTGGCGCGTGCTTACGGATTGTGAGCACGCGGCCACGTTCATACCGGGCGTCAAGCGCTGCACCCGGGTCGGGTCCGCAGCCGACGGCTCCTGGGAGGTCATCGAACAGGAGGTCAAATACTCGTGGCTGATGCCGGCAATCACCGCCGTTTTCCGCGCCGAGTACCAACGGCCCCGGCGCATCGTTTTTCGGCGGATCAGTGGCGACCTCAAGGACGAAGAAGGGACGTGGCTGCTCGAGGAGGCTCCACAGGATGCGGCGGCGTCGGCCGTTGCGCATGCGACCATTGTTGAATACGAGTTGTATGTCGATCCGGGGTTTTGGGTACCGCGAGTTCTGGTACGTCACTCGTTGCGCTCTGAGTTGCCGGCCGCGTTGGCGGCTTTGCGGACTCGTGCGGAAAGTTCAGAGGCGGCGGGTTCACAACCATGAATGTGAGGTCCAGCAAACCGATGCTGCCGAATTGACGAGGGACAAAAGGCCCTCAGCCCCCGTCCGCGCCGGACGTGTTCTCGTTTAGAATCGGTGGCAGCCTTCTGTCGGAATTGCCATGAACCAGACGCCACTAGACCGGGAAAGCCTTCAGGTACTGCTTGCCAAAGTCCACGAGCGGCTGAATGAGGCCGGCTCCGTGGATACGGCCTCGCGAGAGCAGCTGGGCCAGGTCATGGCTGACCTCGAGCGTGCCTTGGGCCAGAGCGGCCCCACTGGCGCTGCCAGCGCCCCGGGCGTTGCGGGGACGGTGGAAGCCAGCACGCCGCGCCTCGAATTATTGGCGGTGCGCTTCGAAGCCGACCATCCGGGGCTTGCGGCGACACTGCGGCGGCTCATCGATCTGCTGGGCAAGGCCGGGATTTGAGGTAACGCCGCCTGCGGGCCACCGGCCGCGCATGCCGCCCCGACTCAGCCCCGGAATGAAAAAGGCCCGGCATTCGCGCGAACGCCGGGCCTTTTCTCATCTTCTCAAAGCCTTTCGGCCCGAATCAGTCAGTCATCCATCAGGAAGCTGCGCAGCTGCTCGCTGCGGCTCGGATGCCGCAGTTTACGCAACGCCTTGGCTTCGATCTGGCGGATACGCTCGCGCGTGACGTCGAACTGCTTCCCGACTTCCTCGAGCGTGTGGTCGGTATTCATATCGATGCCGAAACGCATGCGCAGGACCTTCGCTTCGCGCGGCGTGAGCTGGGCAAGCACCGAGTGCGTCGTCTCGCGCAGAGACTCCATCGTGGCCTGATCGATGGGGGAATCCACCGAGGTAACCTCGATGAAATCCCCAAGATGCGAGTCCTCGTCGTCGCCGATGGGCGTCTCCATCGAGATCGGCTCTTTGGCGATCTTGAGGACCTTGCGCACCTTGTCCTCGGGCATTTCCATCCGCACGGCCAGCTCTTCCGGCGTCGGCTCGCGACCCATCTCCTGCAACATCTGCCGTGAGATGCGGTTGAGCTTGTTGATCGTCTCGATCATGTGCACCGGAATTCGGATGGTGCGCGCCTGGTCGGCGATCGATCGGGTGATCGCCTGGCGAATCCACCATGTCGCGTAGGTGCTGAATTTGTAGCCGCGACGGTATTCGAACTTGTCCACCGCCTTCATGAGGCCGATGTTGCCCTCCTGAATGAGGTCCAGGAACTGCAGGCCGCGGTTCGTATACTTCTTGGCGATGGAGATCACGAGACGCAGGTTCGCCTCGACCATTTCCTTCTTCGCCCGGCGCGCCTTCGCCTCGCCGATGGAGACCTCGCGATTGACCTCCTTCAGGTCGTTGATCGTGAGGTGATACAGCACCTCGAGAGCCTCGAGCTTCTTCTGGCGGCGCTCGATCTCATCCTTGAATTTCGCGAGCGGCGCGGAGTACTTCTTCCCGCTCTTGACGTGCTTCTGCAGCCACTTGGGGTTCGTCTCGTTCTTCGGGAACGAGGCGATGAAGTCCTTGCGCGGCATGCCGGCATCGCGCACGGCGATGACCATGATCTCCTTCTCGAGCTGCCGCACTTCCGTCACGTGCGTGCGCAGGTTGAGAATGAGCGCATCGAACATGCGGGGCGCGAGCTTGAGTTCCATGAACTCGTCGGCGAGCTTCGCGCGCAACTTCAGCGTCTTCGGATCCTTCGCGCCAGACTTCTCGATGGAGGCGAGCACGTGCACGTAGTTCTTCGCGATCGAAGCGAAGCGCGCGGCGGCTTCTTCCGGATCCGGACCGGTGTCGACAACTTCCTCTTCGCCGTCGGCCCCTTCCTCACGCTCTTCCTCGGTATCGTCCGCCTTCTCGTCGGCCTCGACGAGCTCCATCTTCGTGGGATTCTGCGGCTGTGCGATGACGTCCGGAGCGTTCGGGTCGATGAACCCGACGATCACGTCGACCAGGCGCCCCTGGCCCACTTTCACGGGCTCGTAGGCCTTCGCGATGAAGTCGTAAGTGGCCGGATACATGGCCAGCGCCCGGCGCACGGCATCGAGACCTTCCTCGATGCGCTTGGCGATGCGGATCTCGCCCTCACGCGTGAGCAGCTCGACAGTGCCCATCTCGCGCATGTACATGCGGACCGGATCGGTCGTGCGGCCCAGCTCGGCATCGAGTGCGGCCAGGGCCGCGGCGGCTTCCTCGATCGCCTCCTCATCGGCGGGCACGGAGGGCTCGTTCTGGAGCAGCGACTCGGTATCCGGTGCCTTCTCGTACACCGGAATGCCCATGTCATTGATCGTGTTGACGATATCTTCGATCTGCTCGGGATCGACGATCTCGGAGGGCAGGTGATCGTTCACCTGGGAGTAGGTGAGGTAACCCTGCTCCTTGCCCCGGGCGATGAGCAGCTTGAGCTGCGACTGGCGATCTTCGGGCATTACGGGAACACGACGCTCGATACCAAGAGGTTTTTTCTCAACTA
>JAQGOC010000043.1 GCA_028293805.1 Gammaproteobacteria bacterium | reverse complement strand
AGTGTTGCCCGCAGGCCGGCGCCGCCAGCCCCGACGACGAGCACATCGTAAGTGTGGTCGATGAATTCGTAGGCGCTCATGTTGCGCCTCCAAACGCCACTTTCAGAATCGCGAACACGCCGGCCACCGCAAGGAAGGCGTGCGCGAAGGTCACTATCACCAACGTCAGAGTCCTCGTCCCGGCGCCATGTACGTAATCCTCAATGACCACGCGGACTCCGAGCTGGGAGTGATACGTACCCACCAACACGAGCACGATCAGGAGCAGCGCGGTCCAGCTCTGTGCCATCCACGCAATGACCGTGACGTGATCCATCGAGGGCAGCGACAGAATCGAGACCGTGAACCAGATGGTCAGCGGCACCAGTGCGATGGAGGTGAGGCGTTGCAGCCACCAGTGGTGCACGCCGCTCTTGGCTGAGCCAAGACCGGATACCACTCCCAGAGGGCTGCGCAGACTTTTCATTGCGCGCGTCCTGCGGCCAGGAAGAGCCAATATCCGAGCACGAGCATCAGCACGATGCTGACGGTGACGACGATGGCGGCACTACGCTTCGACTGTGCCCGCTCGAGACCGCGGCCTGTATCCCAGACCAGGTGGCGCATCCCGGCCACCAGGTGATAGCAGAACGCGACGAGCAAGCCCGCATACACGAGCTTGAAGATTCCCGCAGAGAGAGTCTCATGCGCATTCTCGTAGGCGCGCGTTCCGCTGGCGACGGCCATGAGCCAGTAGACCAGCAGGATCAGCCCGACAGACAGTATGACGCCCGTGATCCGATTGAAGATGGAAGTCGCGAGCGTGTACCGCGTCATCTTGTACACGGACATGTGTGGAGATAGTGGTCGTTCGCGCATGGTGTTCAGGTGCGTACTCAGTAGCGGGTGCCGCTTAGGTGCATCCGGCGGGGTCGGACTAAATCAGAAGTCGATGCAGCGACCCTTCTTCTCCCAATCACCGTAACGGGTCGGCTCCGGCCCGGGCGGACCGCCGATCTCCAGCGGCTGCGCCGACGCCGGCGAGGCAGGAACTGCGCGGCCGCCAGTCGGGTCGGACGGTACGGGTGAGGTACTTGGGGTCGAATGAGCCGAAATCGTGGTTTCGGCTCCCGCTTCTGAGGCATTCTGCATAGCCTTGCAAGTCTGCCAGAATTCGGCCCCGGGGACCATTGCAAACCTGTGGAAAAACAACGCTGAAGCGACGCATGCACAACGCACCGGAAGTGATCACGTTAGACGATCTGGGCATAGTCCGGGTGCGCGGCGTTGACGCCGTGCGGTTCCTGCAGGGACAGCTTTCGAACGATGTGGCGCGACTTGGCGCGGAGAATTCCATCCTCGCCGGGTATCACAATCCGCAGGGTCGAACGATCGCCCTGCTTCGCTTGGTGCAATGGGATGCGGACGGGGCCGCCTCAGGCCCGGCCGCGCCAGGCGACATCCTCGCGGTTGTGCCGCGCGAGCTCGCAGGTGTGGTGGCCAGCCGCCTGGGCAAATTTGTTCTGCGCGCGAAGGTGAAGGTCGCCGATGAGTCGGCGGGTTGGCGAGTCAGTGGGCTCGTCGATGTTGCGGCTGAGGCGGTAGCGCGAGGCGGGGCCAACACCGGTGGTACAGCCGACGCGGGCGGCGGAGCCAACACGGGTGGTACGGCCGGCGCGGGCGGCCTGGCCAACACGGTTGGTACGGCCGACACCAGCGGCGGGGCCAGCGCGCGTGGCCCTGCGCTAAGCGAGCTACCGTCGGTGGTGGGCGCGCAAACGCGCAGCGGCGGCGCAGTGTTCGTCCGCGTCGGGGATGATCCTCCGCGGTGGCTTGTTATCTCGCCGGCGGATGCACCTGCCCCCTTGACGGGGCACGCAGTCGGCGATCGGCAGACATGGCTGCGGCTTGATATCGCGGCAGGTCTGCCGCAGGTGTATGCCGCCACGTCCGAAGAGTTCGTCGCGCAGATGTTGAATCTAGACGTGTTGAATGCGATCGCTTTCGACAAGGGCTGCTACACCGGGCAGGAGGTGATCGCCCGCGCCCACTATCGTGGCCGCGTGAAGCGGCGCATGCAGCGGTTTGTCTCGCGTGATACCTGCCATCTGGCGCCCGCTGATTCCGGTCAACTCGCAGACGGACGGTCATTCAAGGTGGTGCTGGCGACGCAGCTCGCCGATGGGCGATGCGATTTTCTGGCGGTCGCGCCGCTGGTCAGCGCGGGGCATGACGGGGCAGCCGCGACGGGCTCGGCAGCACCGGTGGTCGCGGACCCAGCGCCCACCGCGGCACCCACCATGGCACCGGCCGCTGGCGCTCCGGTCGCGGCGACTGTGGCCGCCGATCAGGTTCCGCTGCCCTACTCCTTGCCCGACTGAGCCTCAGGGACCCCTACAGGTCTACCAACTCAACCTCATCCGGGGTGATGGCTCGCTCGAGGAATCGACTGCCTACCCTTGCGAATCGCTCAGTGCTATCGGTCGCGAGCAGGCGCACCAGCCCGTCTCCCCCCTCGGTTCTCGTCAGGCCCGCCTCGCGTAACTGCTCGTCGACACTTGCGGCCGTTGTGGCTGCAGAGTCGACAATCTGCACTTTCGGCCCAACGGCGCGGCGAATCGCACGCGCCAGCATC
>JAQGOC010000039.1 GCA_028293805.1 Gammaproteobacteria bacterium | reverse complement strand
GATCCGCACCTCTAACTCGCATTATCCGGACGAGAGTGAGCGACGGTGTCAGCCGCAGGGGCACGCCGCCGAAGGAGGAAGACGTGGCGAGAGGACGAACGCAGCGAGCCGCGACCGTCGGCGTCGCGGAGCACGGTGGCCGTGCTCGTCACTGTCGCGCTCACGTCCGCGTCCCTTCCCGCCGAAGATGCGATCGACGTGTTCGAGGCCATCGGCACAGGCCAGGCCCGCGCGCCCCGCCGACGTTCGAAGTTGGCTGTATGGCGCGATCTGACGCACAGCTCATCCTGCCTTTGACGTTGCGAGATTAATCCAACTTCCTGACTTCCGCTGACCGTGCGCCTCACCGACTCGCTTTTGTAATCGACGAGATTCTCCTTGGTGAAGAGTTCCCATAGGCGCAATCCATACTGCGTAGGTCACTGAGCGCGTCCGCATCGCGGACAGCTGATCAAGTTGTTTTCGTCTGAACAAGTGCACAAGTGGCCCTCGGCAAGCAACTCTCCGGCTTTCACCCTCAAGTACAGAGCATGAAGCGGATCTTCAGCGATTACGACCACGTCGATCGCTTCTGTCGGCGCAGAGACTGCCGCACTCACTGGATGCGGCATCTGCATTTCATTTGAAACGTGAGGCACGGGCCCCGAAATCGTGCCTGGGTCGACGAATGCGACACTGCGCACTGTCAGGAATTCGCGGTGCGCGGTTCCGCAAAGTAGGAGCCCATTTTGTGATCCTAAGGAAACGAGCATGTCGCTGCGGCTGCGACTCTATCCACGGCTGAATACACATAACGATATGCCTGCGAGCGGCGCAAGCAAGCGCGATCCGCGATGGGTTGATGCAGTTCTCGACTGGCGCTGGACGTGGCTCGTTGCGCGCATCGGCCTGACCGGTCCGTTCATGGTCGGTGCGTTCATGAAGCTGTCGGATCTGAATGCGGCCTTTGCGGAGCAGGAGCACTTCGGCCTCTACCCGGGATGGGCCTGGGGCACGCTGACGATTATCGTCGAGATCGTCGGGCCGGCACTGATCATCTCCAGGCGGTTCGTGTGGTTCGGCGCAGGCATGCTGGCCGTGTTCACGGCTATCGCGGATCTTCTTGCGAATCACTTTTGGACCATGACCGGCGAGGCGCGTTTCAATGCGACCAACGGCTTCTTCGAGCACATCGCGATGATCGCGGGCTTCATCCTTGCAGCCATGATTGCCGAGCACGAGGCGAGAGACTTTCCGGTGGCGGGTTCCGGGCGAAGCAGCGCCAGATGATGTCGAGCCGGGCCTCTGCGCCAACAAGGTCATGCAGTCGCGCGCCTTTGGAGCCGTTTGTACCTGCCCGCTTTCCATCTGGCGCGACTGCCGAATCCCCCAGGGGCGCAGCCGGGCGCGGATCGAGGTGAGCACGCCGGCAATGCAAACTCTGCCGGCGGTCCAAGACCCCGATCGAGACATCGCGATCGTTCGAGTCCTTCCTCGCACCCCAGCGCGCTCCACGAAGCGCAGATCTATCGCGACGGACTCGGCGCGGACTACCCTTGAGTCCACAGCCTGTCGTCATCGAGCACCGGACCGTCGCCAGCAACGATGCCGTGTCGATAGATATGGCGCGGGGCGGGGCACCGCGATCAGGCTCAGGTGCTTACGCTGATCACAGCTTATGGTGCGTTGGCACTGGGAGCCGCAGGAGCGCGTGGATTTCAACCGTAACAGAAGCACGCCAGCCTGGAAATCTTGCGGATACACCGATGGAGTGCCATATACGGCAATCAAACAGATCTAGCGCGGTAACGGTTATGTCAATTTTCCATGTGCTGCACACACGGATACTGAAGCTGTTTGGTCCTACTGCTGTTGGTGCACTCGTTTCAGCCGCGGCAGCCTCATCTTCCACGCTGTCTGGGTGGGGGAGCTCCGGTCAGAACAATCACAACACTCGACACTCCGCGTCTGAGCATATCCTCAGCGCCGACAACGTCGGCAGGCTCAAGCCCAGGTGGACTTTTACGACGGCCGGTGACATTTCCGCCGTGGCAACCGTCGTCAACACAGTCGCCTATGTGCCGGATTGGGGTGGGAAGCTTTGGGCCATCGACACCAGAACTGGCACGGCCCTCTGGTCCCACGATATCAGCGACTACACCGGAGCCACCGGATCAGTCTCCCGGACGAGCCCCGCGTACTGGAATGGCGAGCTCATCGTCGGCACGGGCAATGTCATGAGCGACGAGCTCACTGGAGCCTTCGAGATCGGTATCAATGCCCGTACCGGGGCGATGCTCTGGCGCACCAGGACCGATGACAGCAATGCAGCCATCATGACCGGTTCCCCTACCGTCGAAAACGGCATTGTCTACACCGGAGTCTCTTCCAAGACCGAGCACGTCAAGATGACGCCGACGTTCCGCGGCTCTGTTGAGGCACTCGACGCCCGTACCGGCAAGATACTTTGGAAGACCTACATGGTGCCCGAAGGCTTCAATGGAGGCGCTGTGTGGAGCAGCCAGCCGATCGTTGATCATAAGACCAACATGCTGTACGTGACCACCGGCAACAGCTACTCGGTGCCGAGCGGCTACTGCGTCAACCCCGGACAGACAGGCTGTACGCCGCTGCCCGACGATGCTCACATCGACAGCATCGTCGCCCTCAATCTGAACACCGGCCAGGTGACCTGGGCTCACCACACTCTGGTTGCAGACACCTGGACCATGTCCCAACCGAACGCTTCACCGGACTTCGACTTCGGCGCCGGCCCAAACCTTTACACAACGACGATCCAGGGCAAGCCAACCGATGTGCTGGGCGCTGGTCAGAAGAACGGGATGTATTACGCACTGGACCCGGCCACGGGTGATTTGATCTGGTCAACTCAGGCAGGTCCGGGAGGAGTCCTCGGAGGTATCGAGTGGGGCACTTCTACCGACGGCCACAGGATCTATGCGGCCATCACGAACGGTAGCCACAAGTCCTACACCTACACCACCTTCGACGGTCAGAGGAAAACCACGCAGGGCGGCCTGTGGACGGCGCTGGATGCCGCCACCGGAAGGATTCTCTGGCAGACTGCAGATCCGCAAGGTTCCGAGTACATAACCGACGGATTTGTATCGAGCGCCAACGGCGTGGTCTATGCCGGCTCCTCGGGCGGGAATTTCTATGCTATGGACGCCCAGACCGGCGAGATCAAATGGACCTTTCCCAGTGGTGGAGCGGTCTGGTCAGGCGCGGCGATCGTGGACGGCACCGTCTACTGGGGCAGCGGTTACGACACCCGCGCCCGCGGCCTGCCTTACGAGGGCAACAGCGAGACGTTTTATGCGTTCTCCCTTGACGGTCGCTGAACACTTTGGTTGAAGCACCCTCTCCTGTCAGTGAGGATCTCAGTGTGTTTACGCGAGCGCGGTCGCCATATCCCAGAGAGCCGTGTTGAGACGAACGTCTTCCCGGATGGCAGTGATTCGCCGGGCCTCCGCCGGCCGATTGGAGGCTGACCGCCTGGGCAATCCGCCTTCAGGACGTTCTCCTGAATTTATGTGTAGCGTGCGTTTACGTTGAGCAAACTTCACATTCCTGTGAATCTGCACCTCGCGACCGGAATCGCTTCACATAAATGGGCGCATACGGAACCGGCCACGGAAGCCACGGAGACCTTGGAAGGAGCGATGCTCGGTTAGCCCGCCTGCCTCGAATACCATCGGATCTCGGTCAAAGGCATATAAGCCCACGGCGTGGAGCCCAGCAGCCTTGCGAATGAGACACAACGACGCAGCAAAGGCGCGAGCTTCGGAATTGGGGTCCGCGCCAGATCGCTTTGGATCAATGAGTCGGTAACCGCTCGTATGCCCACTGGAACGCTACCCAGCGCCCTTGGATTTAGCCTCCGCTTCAGCAGCCCAGGCCTTGGTTCCCTGACATGTTTCCATGGCTCGCTTGTACGCTTCGCGTGCGCTGGTGCGAGCCACATAGTCCTGTTCTGCCTTTCCGAGGACGACGCCCCCAGCTCTTTTGGCCAACTCCAGAGCGTAGGTCACGGAGATATCGGCCGCCGTGAAGGCCTCGCCGGCCAGGTAGGGCGAGCGCGCAAGCTGGCGCGTCACCAGTCCCAGCCGGTTATCGAACACATGCTGCGCCTGGCCGGCGCTCCAATTTTGCCGTTGCGCTGGCGGTGCGAAGTTGCGGGCACCGACGACAAAGAAGATGGAAGCCGCGAGGCCCGCTTCGCCCAGGTGAAGGAACTGTTGATAGGCAGGGAAAGCGAGATCGTGCGGAGCGGGGGCAAGCGGCGTCGGTCCGTAGCGCGCCATCAGATATTCCATGATCGCGATGGACTCGACCATCGTCACGTCGCCATCCACTATCGCGGGAATAAACCCAGCGGGGTTGATGGCCAGGAACTCGGGATCTTTCTCAACGCCGGCCAATAGATCCACCGGCCTCAGCCGATAAGCGATGCCCATCTCCTCCAGCAGCCAGACAACCCGGAAACCTCTCCCTTCCCCGAAGACGGTGATCATGTTCGCGACTCCTTCCCCACAATGGCGGCTTTCGGCTTAAGACGATTTTCTGGCGGGCCGATCACGCTTACTCGCCCATTCACCATCTCCGCTTTCAGGTTCGATTGCCCCTGGCTCATGAGTACGATGGTTTCCGCCATTTTGACTTGATCAGCCACAAGCACTCTAACGCACTCGTCGGGAATTAGCGCCAACACGCCGCCCTGCTTCAAAAGCCTTCTCAGGTAAAGGCGTCCGCTTACAGCGGCGGGCACGGCCGCGCCCAAGGCGGCCGGAAGTAGCCACCATGCAAGCAATGCCACGATGGCGACGAGCAGCCATGTCCACGGAGACACGAACCTTCCCCCTAAGATCGTAGGCGCGACATAACGTCGCCGGCCTCAGTAGCAGCGATGGACAACGACTCGCGGGCGAAGTAGCTGCGGCGCACCGTGTCATCCACCTCTGAAAGGTGGACCGCCGGCAAATGCCAGATGTTCTCGGAACCCGCTGCAACGAGCAGCCGTCGCACGCGCTCGAAGTATCGTTTGTAGCGAATAAAGCCGAATGTCACCCACAGGCCAATGGCGGCGAAGACGAGACCCACGAAGATCATTACTGTAAAGCCAGTCCATGAATCCCCAGCTAGCGTCGCGACGCCATACGCTACGTGCGTGACGATTCAGTGTCGACGCATGCGCAGTTTTCAGCCGCATCCTCGTTATGGGTTGTTCGCTGCATACGGCTCACGGCGTATTTGCGGGCGTAATCGGGGCCGGCCGGCAGAGTCGGGCGCGGTGGTGAGCCAGCCACGTTTGAAGGGAAGCCTCATCGGAACTGCCCAGTTACACCGTATGGGCGCGTAGCCGCTCCCTATCGAACGCCTGCACCGCCAAACTGCTGTGTAAATGCACCCGCGCCCTCCCCCTTTACGGCCCGCACCAGCGGCACGTAGTCGGCGTCACCCGCTATTAGGATAGCCACCTCGTAGTGCTTCCGGTGCGCGTGCGTCAACATCTCCGTGGTCAGGCTGATATCGACCTGCTTTGAGCCCCCGGGAGCGAGACAATGACGAGCCTGAAGCTAGTACGGGTTCAAGACGCATCCCGGATCAGAACTCCATCAATGCCAATGAAAAAAGGTCAGATGCTCTAGCCGTATCACCCTGGTCCACCGCAATCGACGGACTCGATTGGGGTACGTCGCTGGTACCAACGCAGCGGGGATACCCCCTGCCGCGGCGAGGCCCGTAACGCGAATCGTCTCTGAAGCGTGGCATATATCCATCTAAAATGACGATTTCTGTAGTCTCACTTACTAGGTATGAATAATTATCTACCTAGTCTATGAGACCCTCCCCCAGCAATACGAACGCAGCAGAGCGCAAGACGCTCGAAGCCATCGGCCGGCTCGGCGTCGCGCGGCCGCGCGACCTCGCACAGCTCGGCATTCGGCGCGAATACGCGCAACGCCTGCTGAAACGCGGTGTTCTCGTACGCGTTGCCCGGGGTCTCTACACCGTGGGCGACAGCGAAATCTCATCCCATAGGAGCCTGGCAGAGGTCGCCAAGGCCATCCCGAAGGGAACCGTCTGCCTGCTGAGCGCCCTGCGGTATCACGGGCTGACGACCCAGGCGCCGTCCGAAGTCTGGATCGCCATTGATGTCCACGCCTGGAAACCCCGGAACACCCCGTTTCCGGTGCAGATAGTCAACTTCTCCGGACCGGCGCTCACAGAAGGGCGTCGAAACGCACAAGATCGACGGCGTGCCTGTCCGAATCTACTCTGCCGCAAAGACCGTCGCCGACTGCTTCAAGTACCGCAACAAAATAGGAGCGGAAGTAGCCGTCGAGGCACTGAAGGACTATCTCAAACGCAACCGCTGCGGGAGCGAGGCGCTTTGGCACTTTGCCAAAGTGTGCCGGGTTGCAAACGTCTTGCGACCTTACCTGGAAGCGGCCGAATGAGTCGCACTACACCGAAGGATCGCGCTGCTTCGACTCGCACGCGACTGCTCAATCTGGCTCGCAAGCGAGGCGAGGATTTCCAGATCACGCTGCGGAACTATCTGTTCGAGCGCTTTCTGTATCGACTCAGTCTCTCGGACGTGAACGAGCGGTTCGTTCTGAAAGGCGCGATGTTATTGCGACTCTGGGCCGATCAGCCGTACCGCGCCACGGCCGATCTCGATCTGCTCTCCCGCGGCAGTCACGACCCAAGCTCGGTGCGACGCGACATCGCGACCGTCTGCACGGTCAATGCTCCCGACGAGGCAGTAGCCTTTGACCCTGCCTCGATCGCCATGGAATCGATCCGTGCGGATGAGGAGTACGCCGGAGTCCGGGTGACGTTTGAGGCGCGCCTTGGGACAATCCGCGACCGCCTTCAGGTCGACGTTGGATTCGGCGACGCGCTGTGGCCGCATGCGGAGGAACTCGCCTATCCGGTTGCGCTAGGGGAAGCGGCTTCGATACTGCGCACTTACCGGCCGGAGACCGTCATTGCGGAGAAGGTGGAAGCGATTGTCGC
>JAQGOC010000106.1 GCA_028293805.1 Gammaproteobacteria bacterium | reverse complement strand
CCAGCCCATCATCCACGAGGATCACGGTCCGTCCCGTGAGATCCGGCAACGGACGACCTCCGCGGTAAAGGCGCTCGCGCCGCGCGAGCTCTTTCTCCTCCTTGGCTACGACCGACTCGATGACATGGTCCGGGATACGCAGAGTCTTCACGACCTTGTCATTGAGCACGCGCAGACCGCCGCTCGCGACGGCTCCCATCGCCAGTTCCTCGTACCCGGGCACGCCCAGCTTGCGTACTAGAAACAAGTCCAGGGGCGCACCGAGCGCGCGAGCCACCTCAAACCCGACCGGCACGCCGCCTCGTGGCAGGGCAAGCACGATCACGTCCGGGCGGTTGGCAAAGGCAGCGAGTTCCTTGGCCAACAGCCGCCCAGCCTCGCGTCGATCGCGAAAAATTCGTTGACTCAACGTGTACTCCTTGGCCTACGTGCCCCGGGGCGCGTGCGACGACGTAGGCCCTCATCGCACTCGCAATCGCGGGAAGTGCTTTCCGAGCTGTGCACCTTTCAGACCCGTCGTACTCATCGCACGCGCCCCCCTACCGGCCCATGTGTGTCACGGATACGCCGAGCTGGCCTTGATGACCATCAATTGACCAACGAAACGCTCAGCGAATTTGAATCTACTTCACGCTATAGCCGCGAGCTTCCAGGCACGCGGTCATCGCACGCCGATACTGCTCGCGCTTGGCGGCCGTCTCGCTGGGAGGCACGCCCCCATTGGGTTGAGTGGGATCGAAGCCGCTCTGGCTCTTGGCCCAACTGTGGCACTCATAACGATCGGCCGATTGTTGCTCCGGTGACTGCCCGTTCTTTGGATAGATATAGAAGTCCTCTGCTGCGGTCTGCGGTGGCGTCTCCGGCTGATCAGCGCCTTGCGGCGGTTCAACAACCTCATATCCGTTCTGTTCCGGTACCCATCGATAGTACACGTCGTTCGCGTAGTAGTAGGGCACGCCCCCAATCCAAACTGTTGTATAGAACGGAGGCAGGGTTGCCACGACGAGCCCTGGTGGCGGCCGTGTCACAATGAACCCGTGCGGACCGGGCACGTACCACACGCCGCCGGAAAAGTAGAAATGGGTTCCGTGGAACCAGTACGGCCGATATCCAGCCGGCAGCTCACGCACGACCTTGCCGAGCGGCACGTAGTAGTGACCATGATGATATCGATCATCAAGCCTTTCGATAGGGCCGTTCCGCTCGAGCCGATGCTCCGCGCCAAAGACGGACACACCCCAGGGCGACATCAGGCATGACACTCCGCAGAGCAGGAATGAGATGCCAGAGCTGCACACGGCGCAGGACGGTGTGCCGTTCGCGGGCGGTCGGGCGTTCGTTTTGCCTTGCCGTTTGGAACGCTTTATTCCACCAACATCACGCCTGACACGAAGACAGGCACCGGCGCCTACAGCGATGCGGATTTCCTAAGAAGCTGCGCAAGCAAGGAGCTGAGCAGGCTGAGCACCTCATGCCTCACTCAGGGTACACAATCGGGCTCCTGGAACTTTGCAGCAGCGCGATCGCACCGCTCACACCATTTAGTTGAACAGGATGTTCTGACGCGACACCGGGGAGCGGCGGCACTCAATCTCCCCATCACGACCAGGACCACGACCGCGTCCTGCGGGGTGACCCCCGGAAGACCGCGATGTAGTTCAGTCGGAGATGCGCGCCGCCGCGATTGCCTAGGTACCTCACGAACTCTATGAGCCCTGCCCACGCTTCGAGGAAGAGCCTTCGCTCTTCTGAGCGGATGCCTTGGCGCCTCCGTCCCCTTGCGAACCCCCCTGCCCGCTTCCCGGTGAGGTCGCCTGTTGACTCGTCTGCTGGCTCGCTTGTTGATTTGCCCGCTGACCGCCCTGGCTTTCCGATCCGGGCTGAACATCGACGCGGTGCGTGCGCTGCTGCTGCTCGCTCTTGGGTACGGTGATACTGAGAACGCCGTTTTCGAAGCTCGCTTGCACTTGGTCGGGATCTGCCGCGAACGGCAACTGCACTGTGCGCTGGAACGAGCCGTAAGCACATTCGACGAAATGATAGTTCTCGTCCTCGTCGCTCCGCCCGAGCGCCTTCTCGCCGCGGATCACCAGCATGTCGTCCATGACATCGACCTCGAGGTTATCCAGATCCACGCCCGGCAATTCGGCCGTGACCCGGATCTCGGTGTCGGTTTCGCTCACGTTGATCTGCGGGGTGATCAGAGCCGTTGCAACGGCTGAGTCTGCCATAGTTGGCAACGCCGAGGGCTGCAGCAAGTCATCGAAGAGTCGATTGATATCACGGTTGAGCGACATCAACGGGTTGAAACCGGTGAGCCCGCTAGGCCGAGCCCGCGACGGTGTTAAAGCATTGCGCGCCATGCTGAATCTCCTTGACGGTGAATCGCCGATACATTGCGCGGCGGTGCCGCGCTCAGAGCACTCGTTCTAACGCGCCGGCCGGGAATCGGACATGATCTGGATCAATGCGACCAGAATCCGGGCGATCCTCGGTGCGTCCGCCTGCAACAGCGCCGTCGAGGCAACGCTTGGGGCACGGCGGTTTAGCGCATTTGCTCTGTAATGCGCACCGACGTCGCGGTGTTGTCCGTAGCCACTCTTAGGCGCGATCTGAACGCGGGCTCATCTCAAGGCGCATCGGCATGGACCGAACCTGCGTCATAACGGGAAGCCTCACCGTATCCGCGCCTGCGGCGTGCTGGATGCGCACCTCGCCGTTCGGGCGTATGCGATGGAGCGGGCGCGACGCGAAGGTCCCACGTCGGCCGAGCAAAGCTCTCGGGCTCAAACGCCTCAGTCGCCACCAGATGCACCGTATGCCACCACATGTGGCGCGCGGCCGCGCGCCACATGTCGCACTCCGGGCAGTAGTACGCGAATCGCGCACCATCGGCCCACAACGCAGCACCGTCAAGTGATAGGGTCCGAATTTCCGTGGACCAGCACGAGGGGTCGCGGGGAAGTCCAAAGAGAAGTCGTG
>JAQGOC010000007.1 GCA_028293805.1 Gammaproteobacteria bacterium | reverse complement strand
TTCGCCGGATGGAGAAGCTCACCGTGGAGCGGCACGGCGACTGGGTTCTGATCGAGGCGACCGCGAATGCCTATCTGCATCACATGATGCGCAATATCGCGGGGCTGCTGATTGACATCGGCAAAGGGGCTGCGCCGGCGGGCTGGGCTCGGGAAGTCCTCGAGGGCCGTGACCGCAAACGCAATGCCGCCACGGCGCCCGCTCATGGGCTGTACCTCTGGGGCGTGCGGTATCCGGCCGCGTTTGGTCTGCCTGACCCGCCTGAGGACGACGCCTGACGGCGGCGGATGCCCGACCTCCGGATGGCCGGCCCACCGATCCGTTATCATCCGCACTTAATTGCTTCCGACCGCGGGTTTTCCCTCATGTCGTGGTTCGAAAAAATCATGCCTTCCCGGATCAAGACCGAACGCCGCACGCGCTCGGTTCCGGAGGGCTTGTGGATCAAGTGTCCTGCCTGTGACGCCGTGCTGTATCGCGCGGAGCTCGAGCGCAATCTGTATGTCTGCCCCAAGTGCAGTCATCACATGCGTATCGGCGGTCGCGACCGTCTCGAGCGCTTTCTCGATCCGGGCGAGACACTCGAGATCGGCGCGGGGGTCACCCCGGAGGATCCTCTCAAGTTCCGTGACAGCAAGCGGTACAAGGATCGCCTGGTTCAGGCGCAGAAGGCGACCGGCGAGACCGACGCGCTCATCGTGATGGCGGGCACGCTGCTCGAATTGCCGGTTGTCGCCTGCGCTTTCGAGTTCCAGTTTCTTGGCGGCTCCATGGGCTCCGTCGTGGGCGAGCGTTTCAAGCGCGGCGTGGATCACTGCATCGAGCACGGTAAGCCGTTCGTGTGCTTTACCGCGAGCGGTGGGGCGCGCATGCAGGAAGCGCTTTACTCACTCATGCAGATGGCGAAGACCGCAAGCTCGCTGTCGCGTCTGGCGCAGGCGCATCTACCCTATATTTCCGTTATGACGGATCCGACCACGGGTGGTGTATCGGCGAGTCTGGCGATGCTCGGCGACCTGAATATTGCCGAGCCGCGCGCATTGATCGGTTTCGCGGGCGCGCGGGTCATTCAGCAGACTGTGCGCGAGACGCTGCCGGAAGGCTTCCAACGCAGCGAGTTCCTGCTCGAGCACGGCACGCTTGACATGATCGTCGACCGGCGCGACATGCGAGACAGAATCGGAGGCATCCTGCGCTTGCTGCAGAAGCGGCCGCCAGCGCCGGCCGCTGCTCCGGCAGCCGCCGCGTGACAGTCTCTTAGAAGCCGCTTTGCGTACGCTCGCCGATTGGCTGACCCTGCAGGAGTCGGTACACCCGAAGACTATCGATATGGGTCTCGCCCGCGTCACGACGGTGGCGCGTGCACTGGGCGTCGATAAGCCCACCTACCGGGTCATCACTGTCGGTGGCACTAACGGGAAGGGATCTACTGTGGTGCATCTGGACGCCCTGTTGCGGGCGGCAGGCGCCTCCACGGGCATGTTCACTTCACCGCATTTCATTCGTTATAACGAGCGCATACGGGTTGCCGGCGTGGAAGTGAGCGACGCGGCTCTGGTTGCGGCGTTCGAACGGATCGAGAGCGCCCGTGGTACGACGACTCTGACCTTCTTCGAATACAACGCGCTGGCCGCTCTGGTCATCTTCGCGGAGCGCGCGGTCGATGTGGCGGTTCTCGAGGTGGGGCTCGGTGGGCGCCTCGATGCGGTGAACCTGGTCGATGCGGATGTTGCCGTCGTGTGCTCGATCGGTTTCGATCACCGTGACTGGCTCGGCGATACCCTCGACCTCATCGGCGCGGAGAAGGCAGGCATTTTTCGCTCCGGCCGCCCGGCTGTGCTGGGGACCGAGGACATGCCTGCGAGCGTGTATTCCGCGATCGATGCGTTGCAGGCGCGACCGGTGGTTGCCGGGAAGGACTTCACGTGGCGCGTGGAGGACGGGCGCGCTGAAGCGCTACTTGGAGACGTGGCGCGAGCACACGGAGCGCAGGCACGAACTGACGGAGCGCCTTGGACCTATCAGGGGCTTCGCCTGTCGCTGCGCGATCTGCCGCCATCCGCTTTGGCCGGGTCGATTCAGTATCGAAATGCCGCCACGGCCATCGCAGCCGTCGAGGCACTCGAGATGAGCGCGGGGATGACCGGCGGCGCAGAAAGCAGGCGTCAGACGGTGACCGGCAGCGCCCGAGCTCCGCTCGAGTTGAATGAGCGAACGGTATGTGAGGCGCTGCGGAACGTGAGGCTACCGGGCCGATTTCAGGTCGTGCCGGGACCGGTCGAATGGATCCTGGACATCGCCCACAACGAGCCCGCCGCCGAAGTCTTCGCCAGGCATGTCCGCGAGCGGGCGATGCCTCCCTTGCCGCAAGGCTCACCCGATCGTCGCGGGCGGACGTTCGCCGTCGTCGCCATTCTCGGGGATAAGGATGCAAAGGCGATTGCGTGCGCGCTCGCACCGCTGGTCGATCATTGGATTGTGTGCACCCTGCCCGGCCCGCGCGGTGTGTCCGCGGAAGTGCTCTCGCAGAGGTTAAGCCTGCCGAGCGGGAAGATAACGCTCGCGCCGTCGGTGGAGGCGGGCTGCGAAATCGCCCGCGCGACTGCCCGGCCGGGCGATCGGGTCACCGTGTTCGGCTCGGTCTATACAGTGGGACCGGCCCTGCAGTGGCTTGGGATATACTAGGCGTGTCGCAGGTTCGCTCGTGGCGCCTCGCCGGTCCGGCGACCTGCGCTCCTTCGCGACTCGGTTCCAAAGCGCAGCCTACGGTTGATTGAAGCGGTTCCGCCCCCATTTTGGATAGCCTGGTGAAAGAACGACTGACCGGCGCGATCATTCTCGTTGTGCTGATCGTGTTGTTGGTCCCAGAACTGCTCAGCGGACCGTCGCGGTCCGCGCCTGTGCCGCAGGCAGCGACTTCCTCAGAGGAACCACCGTTACGCTCGTACACGATAAATCTCGCGGACGACTCGCATATGGGCGCGAGCGCGAGTGCATCGACGACACCCGCCAGCGGGCCCCCGCAGCCGGCTCCTATACCGGAGTCCGCAGCGGCTGCGCAGGCATCGCCATCGACGATCGATTCCTCATCGGCGGCTTCACCGGACGAACCCCAGGTCACGCCGGAACCGAACCCGGTCGGTCCCAGCTCGCAGCACGATGGCGCGAGAGAGGAGGCACAGTCGTCGGCTCCTCGAAAGGCAGTGCCGGCCGAGCGCTCTGCGGCGGCAGAGAGACCCGCGGCTGCCGAGAGATCTGCGGCGATCGAGAGGTCTGCGGAAAGGCAGACCGCGCCCAAGGTGGGCTTGCAGAGGCCGACTGCGGCGGACACGGCGCCGGCGAGGTACGCGGCGGCCGAAAAACCCGCGGCCCCATCGGCTTATGCAGAAAAGGCCACTTCGGCGACCGGCTGGATGGTGCAGCTCGGCGTCTTTGCCAGCCGCACGAACGCCGAGCGGTTGACGCAGGAGCTCAAAGGCAAGGGGTTCCATGCCTCGGTCTCGGAGAGCACGGGCGCCGGTGGCCGCACGCTTTGGCGGGTGCGCGCCGGGCCGGTAACGGAGCGCGCCGCTGCGGAGCAGCTGAACGCCAAATTACGAGCGGTGGGTCACGCTGGCGCGCTCGTCCCCAAGTAGTGACGAGCTGCCTGAGCAGCCCATCGACTGCTCTTGTACAATCCGCGCGCGTTCAAGCACGGTCGAGTCTTTGCTCCGATGAACATAACCGACTACCTGGTGATCGCGGCTGTCATCATTTCTGCGGTGGTCGGCTCCCTGCGCGGATTCCTGCGCGAAGCGATCGCCCTCGTGACGTGGGTCGTCGCGTTGTTCATCGGGTGGCATTTCTCGGATCTGATCGCGCCGCACCTGGGCGGCTTGCTGGCGGGCTCTCAGGTCAGGACCTGGGCGGCGCGCGGCATTCTCGTGGTGATCATCCTCCTCCTGGGAGCCGGCATTGGCGCCACGGTTGGGCACTTCGTGCGCCTCTCCATTTTCAGCGGCATGGATCGCCTCCTCGGTTTCGTTTTCGGTGCCCTGCGCGGCGTGGTGCTGCTGGGCGTCTTCGTCATTCTGGGCCAGCTCCTGCGCCTGGATGGGGAGCGCTGGTGGACCCGGTCGGTGCTCATTCCTTACGGCGAGTCCGTCGCGAACGGTCTGCGCGCACTCGTCGGGGAAGAGCGCGTAAGACACGCGGGGCGTTTGGCGTTGCGGGCCTGATGGCCAAAGGCGACTGAGCATGTGCGGAATTGTCGGCGTCGTCGGAACCAGCGCGGTCAATCAGCGACTCTATGATGGGCTGACCGTGCTGCAGCACCGCGGGCAGGACGCGGCGGGCATCGCCACGTCCGTAGACGGGGAGCTCTATGTACGAAAGGGACCCGGCCTCGTGCGCGACGTCTTCCAGCAGCATCACATGCTCGAGTTGAAGGGCAACGTCGGCATCGGCCATGTGCGCTACCCGACCGCGGGTTGCGATGGGGCCGCGGAAGCGCAGCCGTTCTATGTCAACGCGCCGTACGGCATCTGCCTCGCTCACAACGGGAATCTCACGAACGCGACCGAGCTGGCCGAGATTCTCATCCGCGAGGACCGGCGACATCTCAACACCACGTCGGATTCCGAAGTATTGCTGAATGTATTCGCCTCGGAGCTGCAGCGGATCGGTACTCCGCGGATAACGCCCGCGGACGTGTTCGCCGCTCTCAATGCCGTGTACCGGCGCTGTCGCGGGGGCTATGCAGTCGTGGCAATGATCATAGGCCACGGCATCCTTGGTTTCCGCGACCCGAATGGCATCCGTCCGTTAGTACTCGGCCAGCGCGATACTCCGCGCGGGCCGGAGTGGATGCTGGCTTCGGAAAGCGTCGCGCTGGACAGTCTCTCGTTTCGGCTCGTCCGTGATATCGCTCCCGGCGAAGCGGTATTCATCGACGAGCAAGGCCGCCTCCACTCGCATCAATGCGTTGCCACCGTGCGGCACACGCCGTGTATTTTCGAGTACGTCTATTTCGCGCGTCCCGATTCGAAGATCGACAACATCTCGGTGTACCGCGCCCGCATGCGTATGGGCGACCGGCTCGCCGAGAAGATCTTGCGTGAGCGCCCGAACTACGACATCGATGTCGTCATTCCGATTCCGGATACGAGCCGCACCAGCGCGTTGCAGCTGGCGCAGAGGCTCGGCCTCAAGTACCGCGAAGGGTTCACCAAGAACCGCTATATCGGCCGTACGTTCATCATGCCGGGGCAGGAGCAGCGCGAGAAATCCGTGCGCCGCAAATTGAACGCGATCGATCTGGAATTCCGCGGCAAGAATGTTCTGCTGGTGGACGACTCCATCGTGCGCGGCACGACTTCGGCGCAGATCATCGAGCTGGCGCGCGAAGCGGGCGCGCGGAAGGTCTATTTCGCCTCGGCAGCGCCACCTGTGCGCTTCCCGAACGTCTACGGCATCGACATGCCTGCGGCACGTGAGCTCGTCGCGAGCGGCCGCAGCCAGGATGAAGTTGCGCGCCTCATCGGTGCCGACTGGCTCGTTTATCAGGATCTCGAGGATCTCATCGCCGCCTGCAAGCACGAGGACGCGCGCATCGAGGAGTTCGATACATCCTGCTTCTCGGGCGAATATGCTACTGGTGATATCTCTCCCGAATACCTCGAGCGCCTGCAACTCGAGCGCTCCGATGATGCTAAAGCCCTGCGGCGCGAGCGGCGCGGTAAGCTCAAGGTCATTCGCTAACGCGTACTGGGTGTTCTGCAGGCGGGGAGGACACCGTCGGGAGACAGCCGTGCGCGCCTGTTGAGCCATTGCCTGCTATGTGCGGACATCCGTGAATTCTCCAGACCCACGTCGCCAGTTGCTTCTTGAGCTCTTCCGGGCCGGGTTGGCGCGGGTCGACGGGCGTAACTGCGTTCGGAACGCGTTGAATGCCGAGCCTGCCTCACACACCGCCCGGCCTGTCTGGGTCGCGGCGATCGGTAAGGCCGCATCGTCGATGGCGCTTGGTGCTCACGACGCGCTCGGCACCGCTATCGAGCGCACGCTGATCATTACGAAGGATGGCCACGTGTTGCCGCAGTTGGCGGCGATGCCGGGTTCCGAGATTTACGAAAGCGCGCATCCTGTGCCGGATGAGCGCTCCCTCGCCGCTGGGGCGCGGCTGCTGCGGTGGGTGGACGATCTGCCCGAGTTCGTGGATCCCTTGTTTCTCGTCTCCGGAGGGGCCTCGAGCCTGGTGGAAGTGCTCGAGCCCGGCATCTGCTTGGCCGACCTCGAGCGGATCACCTCTCAGGGGCTTGCAGAGGGGATTGCGATCGGGGAGTTGAATGCGCGGCGTGCGCGCCTGTCGCTCATCAAAGGGGGACGGCTTGCCGCTCGTCTCAATGGGCGTATCGCCCGTGCGTTATTCATCTCCGATGTGCCTGGGGATGATCCGGCGGTCATCGGTTCCGGATTGCTCGGGCCTGCCGGCGTTACTCCTGATCGGATCGAGCGTAAGGTCGTCGCGTCCATCGATCACGCCATAGACAGCGTGGCGGCCGCAGCTATGGAGCTCGGGCTCGAGGTGGGGCTGTCAGCGCGCCGATTTGACGGCGATGTGATGCGCCTGGCTGTGCGCTTCGCGCACGAGCTGCATCTGAATACCAGTGAAGTCCGGGTGTGGGGTGGCGAGTCGACCGTGCAGTTGCCCGAACATCCGGGCCGCGGGGGACGCAATCAACACCTGGGGCTCGCGGTGGCGCGGCTCATCGCGGGTCATTCGGATCTGTTGCTGTTGGCTGCGGGCACCGACGGTACCGACGGTTCGACGGACGATGCCGGCGCGCTCATAGATGCCGAGACGTGCGCACGCCTGGCGCTTGTGGAGATCGATGCGGACTCGTGTTTGCAACGCGCTGATTCGGGTGCTGCGCTTGCTGCCACGGGCGATCTCATCCACACCGGGCCCACCGGCACCAACGTGGGTGATCTGGTGATCGGCCTGAAACTCTCCGCGGACGCGGCCCGCGCTTTGCAGGACAACCCTGACGGTCCGCGATCGCGCGTGGTGTGAATCGCCATGCGCTTGTTGTTGATCGAAGAGGATAGTCGCCGTTGTGCCGAGATCCGGCAGCGGCTGGCGTCGTGGCGTCCGGATACCGAGCTGGTGGTGCGCGATCCGGTGCTGCAGGGCGCCCTGCCAACTGAGTTTCTGGCGCAAGGGTTCGATGCGGTATTGCTCGCCGGTGAATGGTCCGGCGGCAGCGGCCTGGCCTGGGCGAAGGAGCTTGCCGGCAGGACCGGCTTCGCACCCATCGTGCTCTTGAGCGGACGCGATTCCGCCGCCTACGAGGCAATTCCGCTTGGTGTATTTCTCGTGGCTCGCGAGGAAGTGGCGCATGAGCGCTTCACGCAGGTGCTCGCCGCGGCGGAGCACAGGCAGTCATTCGCTCGCGCAGTATGGCGCACGAGTGTTGCCGGACGCGACGCGCAGCGCTTCGGCGGTGCGTTCATTCGGGGCTATCGCCATATTCGCCGGATTGCGACGGGGACGGTGTCGGATCTCTATCTCGGCGAGAGTGAGGCGGCCGGGACGCTGGTGGCGCTGAAAGTGGCGCGCGACCGGCACGTCGAGCACGGCGAGCTCGATGATTCGTTCCGGCGCTTTCTGCAGGAATACGCAATCGTTCAGCGCATTCGCAGCCCCGGCATCGTGCAACTCTACGATCTGGGTGTCAGCGATGAGCACGCGTGGCTCGTCATGGAGTACTTCCCGGCGGGAGACCTGCGGGGGCGGATGCGAGCGGGCATTTCGGTGCGCCGCGCCTTATTTCACTCCATTGCGATCGCCCGGGCACTGGAGGCGATTCACCACGCGGGGGTGCTACATCGGGATCTCAAGCCCGGCAATGTCATGCTGCGGGACGACGGCAGCATCGCGCTCATCGATTTCGGCCTGTCGAAGGATGCGGCGCTGGTGAAGGACGTGACCGATCACGGCATGATCTTCGGGACGCCGCACTACATGAGCCCGGAGCAGGGGCATGGCGAGCCCATCGATGGCCGCAGCGACCTTTACAGCCTGGGCGTCATCCTGTTCGAGATGCTGGCGCGCGAGAAGCCGTACAAGGCGGACAACCCGATGGCGCTCATCTACAAGCATCGCAAGGAGCCTGTCCCGCGGTTGCCCGAGGCGTTCGAGCCGATACAGCCGATTCTCGACCGGCTGCTGGCGAAGGTGCCGGAGGATCGATTCGCCGACGCAGGGGAGGCGGCCGTGGCGTTGGAGGGAGCGCTCAGGCGGGTCTTGATCGGGGAGGGCGTGACGTGAGCGGTGAGGTGATGGTGAGCACCGAGTCGATTCTGCAGGCCGCCACGCCGGCGGCGTGGGTCGATGCGGCAGTTGAGGGGTGGCGCGAGCTGCTCGTCGACCATGCCAACTGCGAGAAGAAGGCCGCTTCCACGGCGCTGGCGCTCATTTTTGCCTATCCGGAGGACACGCAGTTGGGGCTGGCCCTGTCGCGGCTGGCGCGGGAGGAGCTGCGGCACTTTGAGCAGGTGCAGGGTGCGATGACGGAGCTGGGCGTGCCGTTTACGCGCCAGAAACCTGGGCGGTATGCGGCCGGGTTGCGGTCGGCGATGAGGACATCCGAGCCGGGTAGGAAACTGGACCTGTTGTTGACTGGCGCGCTCATCGAGGCACGGTCCTGCGAGAGATTCAGGTTGTTGGCCGGGAGGCTGCAGGCTCCCCTCGGGCGGTTCTATGCGCGGCTCGCCGAGTCGGAGGCGCGGCATTTTGAGTTGTACGTCGAATTAGCCAGGGTTCGGGCGGCGCACGAGTGGGAAGCACGGTTGAGAGTGCTGGCGGAGCGCGAAGCGCAGTTGGCGACAGCGGTGGACGGCGAGCTGCGCTTCCATTCCGGGCCGCCGCCGGGTTAGATCCGGCAGCGGGCCGACTGCCGCTCAGTTGGGGCGGTGGACGCGATCGTAGACGCGTTTGAAATCTATGTTGCCTTTGCGGGTGTGGGTGACCAGCGTGGCGAAGATGAGGTGGCCCTCGGAGTCGAGGGTGAAGTCGTCTTCCTTGCTGGGGCCTTTTTGGCCTTCGTGATGACGACGAACACGGAGTCTCGCCAGCCGGAAGTGCGGTCCGCGCCGGCGGGGCCGAAGGGGATCGAGGTGGCTTCGCCGGCGGTGTATTCCTCGGAGCTCGAGTCGGCGTTGGATTTGACGACGAGCTTGGGACCGGATTGGGAGATCGTCAGGAGCTCGGGGACTTCCAGTAGGTGAGTCAGGCCATTGTCGCGGGGGCCTGCCTTGGGGGTGCGGGTAGGTCCGGCGCTGTCGGTGGAAGTGCCGGGTAGGGCGCCATCGGCTTGGGCAGTGTAGAGGACGGGCAGGAAACCGCCGGAAGAGGCGCCGCGCACGTCGCGCAGGGCCGCCACGCTGGGAAGGGAATCGTTCTGGCGGACATCGTTGTTGTTCGTCAAGTCGCCGCCGCCGCCGGGGCCCATCCCGCCGCCAGGGCCCATCCCGCCGCCGCCGGGACCGCCCATACCGCCGCCGCCAGGCCTGCCATAGCCGCCACCGGGACCGCCGCGTCCACCCGGACCGGGAGGTTCGCTCGGCCGCAGGCCCGGACCTTTCGGCTCTTCACCCAGCTTCTGCGGGTCGTCGCTCAGATTCCAGTTGATTTTCCACTCGCCGCTGAGATTCATATCCTGCGGTGCGGTCGAGGCCAGTCGCTCCGTCGCGCAGCCCGTGAACCAGGCCGTAACGGCAGCGCAGGCGACCGTGGCGAGCAGGGGGTGGGCTCGGCGCGAGAGGGGAGCATGCGGCTTTGAGGGCATTTGCGGTCTTCCTGTTAGGGGCAAGCGGCCAATACGGACGGGTCAACGCGGGCGGCCAGCCGCGGGTGGCCAGCCGCGGGCGGCCAGCCCGAAGCTTCCCGTTTCGACTTGGCACCCGGACGCGAGTTCGGGCTCTGGCGCGCGCTCGCCAAACGAGAGCGGCGCGGGCGAATCGTAATACTTCATCGCGACCAAGTGTGAGCGGCAGGCCCGGGGGCCACAGACGTGGCAAGCGGGAATAGGGAAGAGCAGCGAGAGGCAAGAGCGGGGAGGCAGGCCCTCAAGCCAGGGAGCGAGAAAGGCGCAAGCCGGCAGGCAGGGACGTCAACGGCTGCGCCAAAAAGAGGCAGGAGCCCGGGCGGCAGCTGCTTGCCGCCCGGAATTTACCGGCAACCGGCTGCCGCGAGGATGCCGGTTGTCACAGCCTTACAACTGGTAACACACGTGTCGCCGTTTCGACTGGACACTGCGTCGGTGTAGTGGGAGCACGGCAAATCGCTGTGTCATCAATGGCAATCGCAGGAGTCAGTCATGATCAGCAGCATCGGTAGCAGCGCGGGATGGTTGTCCTCGCTGTCTGGGGCCAATGGTACGAGCACGAGCGGCAGTAGCAGTACGAACAGTACCGCGAACCTCGCGCAGACGGAAGAGAAGCTATTCGCCGCCATCGACACCAATGGCGACGGCAGCGTCAGCAAGAGCGAGCTCACGAGTTTCCTCAACAAAGGAGCGGCGGCCACCGGCGGCAGCAGCGATCAGTCGCAGGCGGCCAGCTCGCTGTTTTCGCAGATGGATTCGAGCGGCAACGGTTCTATCAGCTTGCAGGAGTTTCAGACCAACGCGGGGGATCTCGTGAACCAATTGCGCAGTCAATTGGCAGCCAACGCGGCAGCGAGCACCGCGGCCGCGACGAGTTCGGCGTTGACCTCCGCCCTGTCGACGAGCGCCGGCGCATCGAGCAGCAGCAGCTCGTCCACTGACAACAGTGCATCGAGCGTTGGCAGCACATCGAGCAGCACAGCAAAGGGCGCCGGTGGAGCAGGCCACCATCACCATGCTCATGGTGCGGGCTCTGGCAACAGCGCGGGTTCGCTGGTTGCGCAGCTGCTGCAGCAATATGGGTCTGCGGGAACGACAGCGGGCAGCACGACGGGTTCGACCGTAAGTGCGACCGCCTGAGGGGAGCGCAACCGGGCTTCAATGGCCCGGTTGTCTTTCGATGCGCAACGGCGAGATTGCGCGGCATCGGGACCCGCCGCGGCGAGCTCAGGACGTCCGTCGGGTTGCCGATCCGCTGCCGTAACAGTTTGTTACAACAATGCCTCGCCTCCCCGCGACGTGGGGCGCGCTGAACGGCAGCGTTGCGCAGGGGCGTTCCGCCGCGCCGCCAGACTTTGAAGCGTGGCAGGGCACGAATTACGCTGTCAACGGTCCGAAGCTTCGGTATCTTTGTCGCCATACGCGAGGCACGATGAACGACCGTCCGCACCTCCTGATCGTCGACGACGACCGCGAGATCCGCACTCTACTGGGGCAATATCTCGAGAAGCACGAGTTTCGTACGACGGTCGTCCCGGACGGGAAAGAGATGCGTCGCGTGATGGAGCGCTCGCGCATCGATCTCGTAGTGCTCGATCTCATGCTTCCCGGCGAGGATGGGTTGTCCATATGCCGTGACGTGCGTACCCGCTCGCAGGTGCCGATTATCATGCTTACCGCGCGCGGTGAGGATGTTGATCGCATCGTCGGACTCGAGCTCGGCGCCGACGACTACCTGGCCAAGCCGTTCAATCCGCGCGAGCTGCTCGTGCGGATCAAGGCTGTCCTGCGCCGGGCGGCGCATGCTCCGCGCGACCCCACTCCCGACTCCGTCAAAGCGTTCATTTTCAACGGCTGGCGTCTCGATACGACCACTCGCACTCTGACCGACAATTCGGGCAAGGACGTCGGGTTGAGCGGCGCGGAATATCGTTTGCTCGCGGTACTGCTCGCAGCTGCGAATCGAGTCCTCTCGCGGGCGCAGCTGACGGAGCTCCTGCGAGGGCGCGAGGCCGATCCGTTCGACCGGAGCATCGACGTGCGGGTGAGCCGGCTCCGACAGATCCTGGGCGATGATGCGCGCGCGCCGCAAATCATCAAAACGGTGTATGGCGAAGGCTATGTCGTCGGCGTCACGGTCGAAGCCCACTGACGATGCGGCTGTCCCTTTGGCCGCAATCGCTGTTCGGCAGGCTGATCGCCGCGTCCGTGCTGGCCGTACTGCTGGCCCAGATCACCGGGCTCGCGCTGATTGCCCGCGAGCGCGAATATTTCGTCCTGCAAGGAAACGTACGCGAGTGGTCGCAGCGCATCGCCGAGGTCACGTTCCTGTTGCAGCCGCTCGATGCCGCCGAGCGCGAGGCGGCGATCACCCGGCTCATGCAGCAGCCCAGGCGTTTTGAGGGGCCGGCCATGCGGTGGTCGCTCGACGGGGGTGGCCCGGGAGCCCCGCCGCGGCGCAATGGGCCGCGGCCCGGCTCGCCCAACGGGCCGGGGTCATTTCGCCCGATGCGACAGCCCTTTGCGTCGCAACTTATTTTCATCCCGCTGCCGATGTCGTCGGAATTCGAGCCGATTTTCAAACAGCAACTGCAAGCTACGCTCGGCAGTGCTTACAACGTCTCAGTAGCACCCGCCGCCAACGCTTCCAGGCGGGCGATCCCGATCTCCGCTCCGATTTTCGAGGCGCGCGAGGGATTCGCGGCGCAGCCCTATGACGTCGAGGTAAGTTTTCCGAACGGGGGTGGGGCGGTCTTTCGTGTGATGCGCATGCCGTGGGGCGCACCTCTGTCACGCAATCTGTTTGTCAATCTGGCGCTGCTCGTGGTGATTCTGGTCATCGCGCTGTATGTAACGGCGCGCAGCATCACCCGCCCGCTCTCCAAACTGGCGCGCGCGGCGGAGGGACTGGGCCGCAACGTGCGGCAGCCGAAGCTCGAGGAGAAGGGTGCGCGCGAGCTCCGGGACGCGGCCCGTGCTTTCAACACCATGCAAGACCGATTGCAACGCTATCTCGACAGCCGGACACGCGTGCTCGCGGCGATGTCACACGATCTGAAAACTCCGCTCACGCGTCTTCGACTGCAGGTGGAGACGACGTTGGACGACCCAGCGATTCAGGGGAAGTTCGGCAAAGAGCTCGACGAAATGGAGAGCATGGTGCGTGGGGCACTCGCGCTGTTTCGCGGGCTCGACGACGATGAGGCGTTGGTGCCCATGGATATCAACGCGCTGTTGGCTACTCTACAATCGGAGTTCACACAGATGAGCGCCGATGTGACGGTCGAAGGCAGGGCTCTGCAGCCCTTGCTCGGGAAGCCGCAGGCTCTGAAGCGTTGCCTGACGAATCTCGTCGCCAACGCGGTCAAATTCGGTACCCGCGCGTGCGTTGTCGTGGAGGATGGCGCGGCGCTCGTGATCCGAATCAGGGACGAAGGTCCAGGCATTCCGCCCGACGAGTTGGAGCGCGTCTTCGAGCCGTTCTACCGTGTCGAATCCTCGCGGAACCGCGATACCGGCGGCACGGGCCTCGGCCTGAGCATTGCCCGCGACGTCGCGCAGGCACACGGGGGATCCCTCGTTGCGCGAAATCTGCCGGGTCGGGGGCTCGAGGCCCTCCTCGTACTGCCGCGCCCTCGCTAAGCGTCGCGCTCGCCTTCGAGCCCGCTGCCGCCGCCTCAAGAGCGGCAACATTCTGTAACGATTGATTACTTCGGGACGGGATCTCGACCACTACGGTGCCGACAGGTCGACGCAAGTGTGCGCGTTCGCGCGGCGCTCTCTCGACGCGACATCAATGACCTGTAAGTGGAGACCCTCATGAAAGCCAGTGTTCTCGCAGTCTGCGTGCTCTGCGCGGCGGGCGCAGCGATCGGCCAGACTCCCCCGGCCTCCGGGCAGCACGACGGCACGCGTCAGCTCGACCATCTCGTGACGCTGCTCGACCTCACCGACGCCCAGAAGCCCCAGGTCAAGTCCGTCCTCGACGCTGAGCACGCCAAAATGAAGGCGCAGTTCGATCAGGCGCATGCATCCGGTACGCGGCCGACCTTCGACCAGATGCGCGCCCTGCACGAGCAGTTGAAGGCGGAGACGATCCAGCAGCTGACGCCGGTGCTGACCCCCGCCCAGCTGAAGAAGTTTGCAGCGCTGGAAGAGGAACATGGGCCTCGGGGCGGTCCCCACGGCCGGCCGGGGGCTGACGCGCCTGCCAATTCCGCGAATTGAGCACGGACGAGCCGCGTGGGGACGCGGCTGAACGGATGCGAAGGTTGCGAGCGGGAGCTCGCCTAACGAGGCAGCTCCCGCAATGCGTATTGCCCGTCCTCATACACCAGATAGCTTCCCTGCTCGTACCATGCGCCTAACACGATGCGCTGAGCCGGTGTGCCATCCACTGACGTGTCATGAAGGCCCGGCCGGTGTGTATGACCGTGAATCATGCGCCGGACCTGCGCGACGCGGTAGGCCGTCGCGACCGCTTCCGGATTCACGTCCATGATGTAGGGAATCGTGCGAGCGGTGTGCTGCCGGCTGCCGGCGCGCACCTGATTCGCCAACATCTCGCGGTCGGCGAGCGGCAGGGCAAGGAAGCGGCGTTGCCACGGAGCGGTTCTGACGATACTGCGCAACTCCTGGTAAGGGTGATCGTCGGTGCACAGCGCATCACCGTGAGTCAGCAGAACGCGTTCGCCATCGAATTCCGCGATGACCGGATCCGCCAGCAGCCGGCAGCCCGTGTTGGCGCAGAACTCCCGGCCCAGCAGAAAATCCCTGTTGCCGTGGATGACGAAGCACGCGACCCCCTGTCCGGTCAGCGCGCGCAAGGCTTTGCAGACAGCTTTTTTGTCAGGATCGGTCTCGTCGTCCCCGACCCAGACCTCGAAGAGATCTCCGAGGATGTAGCACGCTTCGGCATTTACGGCGTGGGTCCGCAGGAATTCGAGAAACTGCTCCACGGCTCCCGGTGCGCTGGCGTCCAGGTGCACATCGGAGACGAACAGCCGGCTCATCTGAGGGTCGCCATGGACAACGGCAGCCTCTACTTCGGGGAGAGAATCGCGTCCGACGACGGCGCCCTGGTGGGAGCCGCGGGTGGCGGCGCGGTCGCTTGCGCGGCGGCGGCGTCCACGACTTCGATCTTCTGGATGATCACCGGCTTCAGAGGCGCATCGGCCTTGAAAGGGCCGAAAGCGCCGGTCGCCGTGACGCCGATGCGATCAACGACGTCCATTCCCTGTACGACGCGGCCGAATACCGCGTAGCCCCAGCGGGTCGGCAGCGGATCCAGATCCGGATTGTCGACGAGGTTGACATAGATCTGCGCATTGCCGGAGTGCGCCCCGTCGCCGCGGGCGAGTCCCACCATGCTGCGCTTGTTCTGCAGGCCATTGCCCGATTCGTTGAAGACCGGATCATGGACGGACTTCAGCTTGTAGTCCGTGGCGTCGTGCCCGCCGCCCTGGATCACGAAATTGGCGACGACGCGGTGGATCAGCGTTCCGGAGTAATACCCTTCTTTCACGTAACGCAGAAAGTTGGCGGCCGTGAGCGGTGCGCGGTCCGGCAGCACTTCGATGATGAAGTCGCCCATGCTGGTCGAGACTTTCACCAGCGACGAGGGCTCGGCCGCGTGGACCGCCGGATGCGCCAGCAAAGCGACAGTGGCGGTTATTGCAAATACGAGCGAACGAGTCGTTCGGCCCAGCAGCCTGCGAGGCGCGATCCGATTCCGGGAGTGGGTGTGCATCAATCCTCCGTCGTGGTGCCGGTCGTCGGGTGGTCGCCGCCGGCCGCGAATTCTAATGCGGTGGGTCTATTGGCTGATAGCGCCTGACGTGCATTCAGCATTCGGCATTCAGCCTTGGGCCGTCTCTACCCCGGGTTGGGGCCCCCCCGGGCTGACGCGCCCCGGGCTGACGCGCCGCGGGCTGACGCGCCGCGGGCAAAAGGCGTGACTTTGCCCCGGGGGCGCCCTAGCCCGGGGCGGTTTCCCGTAACATTACAGCAATGAGCGGAATGGACAGTTCAGCAGGCGGCGCGTTCGGCCATCGCGAGGTTACCCGGTTCGCCCCTAGCCCGACGGGCGAGGTGCACCTCGGTAATGCGCGTACAGCGCTATTTAACTTTCTGCTCGCGCAGCACGCCGGCGGGCGCTTTCTTCTGCGTATCGAGGACACCGACGCCGACCGGAGCCGCGAGGAGCACACCAGGGCCGTTCTCGAAGACCTACGCTGGCTGGGTATGGAATGGGACGCCGGGCCCGACCGCGAAGACGAGCGCGGACCGTACCGCCAGTCGCAGCGTTCGCCCCTGTATGCGCGCTATTTCGAAGTATTGGAGCAGCGAGGGGCCGTCTACCCGTGCTTCTGCTCTGCGCTCGAGCTCGAAGTCTCACGCAAAGCGCAGCTCGCCGCAGGCAAGCCGCCCCGGTATGCGGGGACGTGCTGGAACCTGTCGCCCGAACAGAGGGAGGAGCGACGTGCGCGGGGCATCGCAGCCACGGCGCGGTTTCGCGTGCCCACTGGCCGGCGTATCGAATTCCTGGACTTCGTGCACGGGCCCCAGAGCTTTCTATCAGATGACATCGGGGACTTCGTAATTCGCCGCGCCGACGGGTCGGCGGCATTCTTCTTTTGTAATGCCGTCGACGATGCCTCCATGGGCGTGACGCAGGTGCTGCGTGGCGAGGACCACCTTACGAACACGCCGCGGCAGCTGCTGATTCTCGAAGCACTCGGCCTAAAGGCGCCCTGCTACGGACACATCTCGCTCATCGTGGGACCGGACGGCGCCCCTCTGTCGAAACGGCACGGCGCGACTAGTGTCCGCGAGTACCGCGAACGCGGGTATCGCCGGGAGGCGCTGACGAATCATTTGTTCCGTCTCGGGCACTCGACCCCGGAGCATGGTTTTTTGACTCTCGATGAAATGGCCCGTGCCTTCGATCCGGGACATCTCGGCCGCGCGCCGGCGCGCTTTGATGAGCAGCAGCTGAACGTCTGGCAAAAGGAAGCCGCGCACCGGCTGTCGGTGGACGAGGCACGTCGCTGGCTGAGCGACGTCATTCCCGCCGAGCTCGACGAGAAGGCGGTGAGTGCGTTCATCGCGGCCGTGTTACCGAACGTTGTGCTTCCTTCGGATGCCGCGCCGTGGGTCGACATCATTTTCGGCGGGCCACTTGCTCTGCAGCCGGCCGAGGAGCAGCTTGTCCGCAACGCCGGCGTCGAATACTTTGCCGCTGCCGCGCACGCGGCCGCTCAGGGCGGCAATGATCTTGCGGCGATCGCCGCTGCTGTAAAAGCAGCGACCGGCAAGAAAGGCGCCGAGCTCTACATGCCGCTTCGAGTAGCCCTGACCGGCCGCGCGCACGGTCCGGAGCTTGCGCCACTTTTGAAGGCCATGCCGCCAGGCAAGGCGCGTGAGCGGCTTGCCCGGTTTGTCTCGAGTGGCTGAAATGGCCGGTATTGCCGGTGAAATGAACTGCGCAGGTAGGGTTAGGACATTGACTTCATGATTCGCATTCACAATTCATTGACGGGCGAAAAGCAGGAGCTGAAGCCAATCACGCCGTGGCACGTGCGCATGTATGTGTGTGGAATGACGGTCTACGATTATTTGCACATCGGGCACGCCCGCATGATGACCGTGTTCGACATCGTGAGCCGCTATCTGCGCCATCGCGGTTACCAGGTCACGTACGTTCGCAACATCACAGACATCGACGACAAGATCATCAAACGCGCCGCCGAGAACGGCGAGTCCATCGGGGCGCTCACGGAGCGCTTCATTCAGGCGATGCATGAGGATTGCGCGCTGCTCGGCGTGGCCCAACCCGACCTCGAGCCGCGGGCTACACAGTACCTGCCCGACATCATCGCGATGATCGTTACCCTTATCGAGAAGGGCTACGCCTACGCTGCTGCGAACGGCGACGTGATGTATGCCGTTGCCCAATTCGAAGGTTACGGCAAGCTTTCGGGCAAGCGCCTTGCCGATCTGCGTGCCGGGGCGCGTGTCGAAGTCGATGAGTTCAAGCGCGATCCGCTCGATTTCGTGTTGTGGAAGCATGCGAAGCCCGGCGAACCCGCGTGGGATTCCCCGTGGGGACCGGGCCGGCCCGGATGGCACATCGAGTGCTCGGCCATGTCGACCGCGCTGCTGGGCACGCATTTCGACATCCACGGTGGGGGCATGGACCTGAAGTTTCCGCATCATGAGAACGAGATCGCGCAGTCCTGCGCCGCCACCGGCGATCGCTTCGCGAACCTGTGGATCCACAACGGATTCGTCAACGTCGACAGCGAGAAGATGTCGAAGTCGCTCGGCAATTTTTTCACCGTGCGCGAGGTTCTGCCCACCCTGCGGCATCCGGAAGTATTGCGCTTTTTCTTTCTCGCGAGTCACTACCGCGGGCCGATCAACTACTCGTTCGAGCAACTCGAGCAGGCAGATGCGGCACTTCGCGGCATCTACACGGCGCTGCGCGATGTGCCGGCGGCTCCGCTCGTGGAGACCGAGTACACCGTGCGCTTCCACGAAGTGATGGATGACGATCTCAACACCCCGGAAGCGATTGCAGTGCTGCAGAGGATGACCCGTGAAATCAATCTCGCAAAGGACACGGGTAAGGAGAAGAAGGCGGCGGCGTTGAGCGCGGAGCTGCTCTCGCTTGCGAAGGTGTTGGGAATCATTACGCTGAGCCCGGACCAGTGGTTCAGGCTTGCGAAGCCGCTGGCGGCTGCCGCCACTGGCAGGAGCGTGGTCACTGCGGAGCTCGGATCCAACGGTGAAGGCGCGCAGGTGACCGCTCCCACTGGCGCGATAGCCAGCGATGCCGAGGTCGAACGGCTCATCGAAGCGCGCATCGCCGCGCGCAAGGCCAAGGACTTCGCAGCCTCGGACCGGATTCGGGACGAGCTCGCCGCCGCAGGCGTCATCGTCGAGGACAAGCCGGGCGGGAAGTCGACTTGGCGGCGAGCGTGACTCCTTTGGGCACCTCCGTCGGGCGCCACTGACGGGTCAGGTGCAGGTCCGTGCAGATCCTCGATCTGATCCAATGGCCCGCGATGGCCGTCACGGTGGCAGCATCCTGGTATGTCGCCTCAACCGCCAAAGCCAGGCGTAACGTCGGCTTCTGGCTTTTCATCGTCAGCAACGTGTTGTGGGTGGTGTGGGGCGTGCACGCGCGCGCTTACGCACTGATCGCGTTGCAGGTGTGCCTCGCGATCATGAATGTGCGTGGCGCCAGGAAAAACGACCCGGCGCGATAGCAAAGCGATCCGGCGCAGTCTGGTGGCGCTGCCACAGCGTGTGCCCTCCCGTGCGGGCTGCGGCAACCGCCCGAACGCGCGGTTGCCGCAGATTAAATAATTGTTCATTTCCGTGGGTGAGGGCCGGCCCGCGCTACCGCGATCCGGTCGCGTTGGACTCCGGTGCGTCTTCATTGAGACCCGACTCACATTTCACTCTGCGGCTACTTTGCATAACATCGAACAGGGAGCACTCTCGTGAGCATTCGTGGAGTAGTGGCGTTCCGCGTTGAACAACAAGTGGGACACTGGGATACCGTCAGGCCCCGGTGAAGAATTCACCCACGGAGAGGACTCGATGACGACTCATCCTGTGCGGGAGAAACCCGGCCAGGCGCGCCCGATACATCACCGGAGAGCCTTCGGTGTGCGGACGCTGTCGCTGCTCGCAGCCTCACTTCTATCAACTTTCACCGGCCGGACCCAGGCCGACACGGATGCGCCGTCCACGGGCGAGCTGAAACAACTCTCCGTGGAAGAGCTGATGAACATCCAGGTGACGTCGGTGGCGCGACACCCGGAGAAGCTCCTGCAGGCCGCGGCGGCGATCCAGGTTATCACCCAGGACGATATCCGCCGGTCCGGCGCCTCCAGCATCCCGGAAGCACTGCGTCTTGCGGACAATCTGGAGGTCGCGCAGAAAAACGCCCACGACTGGGCCATCACGGCGCGCGGGTTCAACACGGCCCTCGGCAATAAACTTCTCGTCATGATCGACGGCCGCACCGTGTATACGCCGCTCTATTCAGGTGTCTTCTGGGACGTGCAGGACTACCTGCTCGAGGACATCGACCGCATCGAAGTCATCAGCGGACCCGGCGGGACCCTGTGGGGTGCGAACGCCGTGAACGGCGTCATCAATATCATCACGCGCAGCGCCGCCGACAGCCAGGGCCTTCACCTGGAGGCCGGTGGAGGGTCGCAGCTCGAGGAGTTCGGTGGTGCGCGTTATGGCGGCATGCTTTCTCCCGGCGTCAGCTTCCGCATCTACGGGAAGTATTTCGATCGCGGTAGCGAGGTGCTGGCGAATGGCAGCCCGGCGCACGATGGGTGGCATCAGGCTCAGGGCGGATTTCGCGTGGATTCGCAGCCATCGCCGCAAGACACGCTCAGCCTCCACGGCGATCTTTACAATGGCCATGAAGGCGTGAACACCGGGGGCACCGCACAAACGAGTGGCGGCAACATTGTCGGGCACTGGGCTCACGTGTTTTCGGATCGCTCCGATATGAGCCTGCAGGCCTACTACGACCGCACTCATCTGGTCGATCCGGTTCCCGCGTTCCTGTTGGGAGCCCTGGCGCTCGCACCCGCCGGCCGGCTGCAGGACGACCTCACGACCGGTGACATCGACTTTCAACACCGGTTCGCCGTGGGCGCGCGCAACCGCATCGTGTGGGGCCTCGGCTATCGTTTCACGCACGACGCGGTCGAGAACGCACCAGCGCTGGGATTTGTCCCCCCCGTTCTCGATCAGAATCTCTTCAGTGCCTTCGTGCAGGATGAGATCCTGCTCGGCACGGACTGGTCGTTCATCCTCGGTTCCAAGTTCGAGCACAACGACTACACCGGGTTCGAAGTCGAGCCCAACGTGCGCCTGGAATGGAACCTTGCGGCGAATCAGGCATTGTGGTCCGCGATTTCACGTGCTGCGCGGACGCCCTCGCGAATCGATCGCGACTTCTCCGAGCCGGCGCAGCCGTCCCCGCTGGTAGTGCTGGCGGGCAGCAGTGCTTTCAGCACCGAATACGTGAACGCGTACGAGCTGGGCTATCGGGCCGAGATCGGCCCGGCGGTTACTGGCTCGATCTCCACGTTCTACAACGTCTACAACGACGTGCGCAGCACCAGCTTCACGCCGAACACCATCCTGCCTCTGTTCTTCGCGAACAATCTGCAAGGCGACACTTACGGCTTCGAGCTCAGCGGCAATTACCAGGTGCTGGAGCGCTGGTCACTGCATGCGGGTTACAACCTTCTGCGGGAGAACCTGCACGTGAAGCCGGGTCAATTCGACCTCAGCAACGCACGCAACGAAACCGCTGATCCGCAGCAGCAGGTATCGGTCCGCTCCTCGATGAGTCTGCCGCGGCACGTGGAGCTCGATGCGACGCTTCGCTGGGTCGACCAGCTGCTCATCAACAACGGATCGATACTCGGCACCGTACCCAGCTACTTTGAAATGGACGGCCGCCTGGCGTGGCATGCCACGCAGGGGCTCGAATTCTCCCTGACCGGGCGCAATCTGCTGCACGATCATCATCCGGAATACGGCTTCCCGAGCCCGACGCGCGTGGCTATCGAGCGCAGCATCTACGGAAAGATCGCATGGCGGTATTGAAAGCACGCGCCTGCCTGTCACGCCTGTGGCTGGCGATCGCGGTGTTCGCGGCCACGGCTTCCTGGGCCGCGGCCGCCTCGTCCGAGTACCAGGTCAAGGCGGTCTTTCTCTTCAACTTCACGCAGTTCGTCGAGTGGCCCCCCGAGGCCTTTCCCGGCCCGGACACGCCGTTCGTCATCGGTGTTCTCGGCAACGATCCTTTTGGTCCCCAACTGGATGAAGTCGTGCGCGGGGAGACGGTCAACAAGCGGCCGCTGGTCGTGGAGCGCTACCGAAGCGTGACCGAGATCCACCATTGCAACATCCTGTTCATCGGCAGCGCCGAGGTCGGTCATCTCGAGCAGATTCTGCCCGCGCTCAAGGGCCGCAGCATTCTGACGGTGAGCGATGCCGGCGCGGTGGCGGGGGAGCGCGGGGTCATGATCCGGCTGGTGACCGAGAGCAACCGGATCCGGCTGCGGATCGACGTCGGCGCCGCGAAGGCCGGCAATCTGACGATCAGCTCCAAGTTGCTGCGACCGGCCGAGATCGTCGGCGGCGGGGAGGGTTAGGCGATGCCGAAGCGCTCGAGACCCATCCGCAAGACGCTGATCGCCGTCATCCTGCTGACGAGCGGGGCCGTGATGCTCACGACTTCGGCGGCGTTCTTCGCCTATGATTTCCTCACCTATCGACAGCAGACGCTGCGCAACCTTGCGACTCTAGGGGAGGCAATCGCCGCGAACAGCACGGCGGCACTCGCATTCGCCAACCCGGACGACGCTCGCGAGGTCCTCTCGGCCTTCAAAGCCGAGCGCCACGTCGTCTCTGCCGCTCTGTATACGCGCACGGGCGAGCAGTTCGCAGCGTATCCCGGCGCGGGGGTGGTGGAGGCCTCCGCATTGCCGCTGCGGGATGGCTATCGCTTCGAGCACGGCTATCTGATTGGTGTGCAGCCCGTCGAGCAGGGCGGCCACCGCATGGGAACCCTGTACGTGAAGTCGGACCTGGGTGCCCTTTACGAGCGGTTTCGAAGTTTCGGCCTGATTGCGATCCTTGTTTTGGCGCTCTCCTGCGGTGTCGCATACCTGATATCGACGCGTCTACAGGCGCAGATCTCGGCACCGATCCTGGCGCTCGCCAACACCGCCACCGCCATATCCGCCAGCCGCGACTATACGGTCCGCGCGGCCCGCTCGCCGGGTTACGAATTCGGCCTGCTGACGGATGCGTTCAATCACATGTTGACCCGGATCGAGGGGGCCCAGGGCAAGCTGCAAAGTCAGCTCGGCCGCCTCGACCTGCTGCATCGGATCACGCGCGCCAGCGGCGAACGGCAGGATCTGGCGAGCATCTTTCAAGTCGTGTTGCGCAGCCTGGAGGACGAGCTGCCCATCGATTTCGGCTGCATGTGTCTGTATGACCCCGACGCCGAGATTCTTTCGATCACTACGATCGGCGCGCGCAGCCGCGAGCTCGCCGGCGAGCTCCAGATGAGCGAGCAGTATCGTGTGCCGATCGATCAAAATGGGCTCGCTCGCTGTGTCGGCGGCCAATTGGTCTACGAGCCGGATGTCACCGGGATCGACTTTCCGCTTCCGCAGCGTTTCGCGCACGCGGGTCTGCGCTCGCTGGTCATGGCGCCGTTGCTCGTCGAGAATCGGGTGTTCGGCGTCCTTGTCGTCGCGCGGCTTGCGGCGGAGGCTTTCAGCAGCGCCGAGTGCGAATTTCTGCGGCATTTGAGCGAACACGTCGCCCTGGCGGCTCACCAGGCCCAGCTCTACACTGCTTTGCAGCGGGCCTACGACGACTTGCACCAGTCGCAACAGGCGATCATGCAGCAGGAGCGGCTGCGCGCGCTTGGCCAGATGGCGAGCGGCATCGCCCATGACATCAACAACGCCATCTCTCCCATAGCGCTCTATACCGAATCCCTGCTCGAGCGCGAGCCGGGGTTGAGCGATCGGGCGCGCGGCTACCTGGTCACCATTCAACGAGCCATCGAGGACGTGGCTGAAACCGTGGCGCGCATGCGGGAATTCTATCGCCAGCGCGAGCCGGAGCTGACTCTGACTCATGTCGGCTTGAACCGCATGGTCGAGCACGTGGTTGAATTGACCCGTGCGCGCTGGAGCGATGTGCCTCTGCAGAAAGGCATCGTGATCAGGCTGGAAACGGAGCTCGCCCCCGACCTGCCCGAGATCATGGGATCGGAAGTCGAGATCAGGGACGCGCTCACGAACCTGGTCTTCAATGCCGTCGATGCCATGCCGGATGGCGGGACTCTCACGTTACGCACCCGCAGTGTCCTGTCTCAGTTTGCTCCCGCGGATGAGCCGCTTCCGTATGTCCATGTGGAGGTGTCCGATACGGGAGTGGGCATGGACGATGAGACGCGGCGCCGCTGCCTCGAGCCGTTCTATACGACCAAGGGCGAGCGCGGTACGGGACTTGGGCTCGCCATGGTGTATGGAATGATTCAGCGTCATAGCGCCGAGCTCGAAATCGACAGCACCGTGGGCAAGGGTACGACCGTACGCGTGTTGTTTGGGACCGCCAAGGCTCCGTCGATCGGCTTGGAACCCGCCGCGGCCCTGCTGCAACCCGTGCGTCGCTTACACATTCTGCTCGTGGACGATGATCCGCTCCTGGTCAAATCCCTGCGCGACGTTCTGGAAGGGGACGGCCATGTCACCGAGGTGGCGGACGGCGGTCAGAATGGAATCGATCTCTTTCTCGCCGCACGGCAGACGCAGACCCCGTTCTCCATGGTTATCACCGATCTGGGCATGCCATACGTGGACGGCCGCAAAGTGGCCGCC
>JAQGOC010000383.1 GCA_028293805.1 Gammaproteobacteria bacterium | reverse complement strand
AACAGTTTGCCTGGCGGCCATAGCGAGCGGGAACCACCCGATCCCATTCCGAACTCGGAAGTGAAAACGCTCTGCGCCGATGGTAGTGTGCCTTTCAGGCATGCCAGAGTAGGTCACTGCCAGGCTCCTAAAGAGAAGGCCCCGTTGGGAAACCAACGGGGCTTTTTTTTTGCTTTGGAGTGCTGGCCTATCGCGCGCCCCGGGCTGCGCGCCTCGGGCGACTTTCAGCCAATCAATGACTCGCTATCGGGACGCTTAGATATTCGTGGAGGAGCTCGACGATTGCGCCGGCGCATTCGTCGCCGGTGCTGCGCGGGTCTTGTTTGATGCCGGCCAGCTCATCGAGCCAATTGCCGTCGCGCGGTTGTTGCTGCCAGACCGTGAACAGACTGAGCTCGTCGGTGGGCCGCCTGTCGCCGGCGGCGGTTTTGATCGCGATCGAGATGAGGAAGAACGCCGAGTCGGAGACGTCGGAGCTGCGCAACAGCGCTAGATAACGCAACGGTGAGAGGCTCGGCAGTGCCTGGGCGCGATAGATGATGCGGCTCACCCTGTCGAAGGCAATCGTGCGCTTGCTTTGCCAGAACCAGAGCCAGCGCGTTGTGACCCATACGCGCTGCTGCCGGCGATCGATGGTCACGCAGCGGCTATACGAAAATAGCACCAGCAGTTGAGCTAGCCACGGCGTGCAGCCGTGGATACGGTCGGATTCCACCTCGATAGTCGGCGCAACATGCAGTAAGGCCATACTTTCCGGAGCATATGGCAGACTTGGCCGTGGCACATGTGTCTGCGGCACATCCCCTCGATGACGGAGTACCCGATGGCGACCGTGGCAGGGCTCTACATTTATCCGGTGAAATCCGCGCGCGGCATCCCGCTGGCCCGGGTGCGGGTTGCCGGCGCCGGCTTTGAATGGGACCGCCATTGGATGCTCGTCGATCCCAAGGGCATGTTCATCACTCAGCGGACCCATCCGCAGCTTGCGCAGATCGTGCCCGAGATCGGATCTGATTCCCTGACGCTCACCGCGCCGGATCTTCCCGCCCTTCGAGTGCCTCTCGAGCCGTGCGGCGAAAGTGTGCCGGTGCGGGTATGGGACCATTCGTGCACGGCATTAGACCAAGGTCTCACCGCGGCTGAGTGGGCGAGCCAGGCTGTGGGGAAACCCGTCCGCCTCGTCCGGGTGTCTCCGGGGATGGGCCGAGCCGCCAATCCCAAATACGCCGGGACCACTTATGCGCCGGTCGCCTTTCCCGATGGCTACCCCATCCTCGTCTGCAATCAAGCCTCTCTCGCGGACCTCAACCAGCGGCTCCCGGCGGCCATTCCGATGGAGCGCTTCCGGCCAAATCTCGTATTGAGTGGATTGCCGGCCTTTGCCGAGGACCTGATCGATTCCCTGCGGATCGGGGCGATCACCTTGCGTCTCGTGAAGCCGTGCACGCGGTGCACGGTTCCTTCGATCGACCAGCGCAGCGGCGCACCGTCCACGGACCCTTTCCCGGTCCTGCGCACCTTTCGATTTGACCGTGCTTTACGGGGTGTGACCTTTGGCGAGAACGCTGTTGTCGCTACGGGCGCCGGGTCGGTACTCGAGGACGGTTCCGAGTGCCTCGTTGCATTCGAACAATCCGCGTAAATCTCCCCCTTAAAAATGCTTTTAATTCCGGCGCGCACCCGCACCGGCTGATTCTCCCAAGCCCACGGCGTGTTGCACCGAAATGTGCGCAACGGCACGGCTGGGCTGAAGCTCCTTCCCCCACACTCCGTCATTACAGACGGGGGTGGTGTGAATCAGCTATTGGAGGGCTTGGGAGCGCTGACGGTCGTGATGGCCGGGGCGTTCGGGATCTGGCGGCGGCTCCGGATGCGCTCCGGAACACGCTTCGGGGTCGCCGAGGCGGCGCACCACGCGGCATTCGAGCAGTCGCCGAACAGCGTGCTGGTCGTCGATGCCGACTCCCTGAAGGTCATCGATGCGAATGCTGCACTGCAGCGTGACCTGGGCTATACGCTGGCCGAAGTCCGTGGCTTGAGCGTCACGCAGCTGTTCACCGATGAGGGGGGCGAGCGGGAGCTGCTCGCCCGCAAACTTCGCGATCCCAACCCGCGCTCGCTGTTCGAGATCTGTCAGCGCTCCAAG
Organism: Gammaproteobacteria bacterium; assembly: GCA_028293805.1. GTDB lineage: Bacteria > Pseudomonadota > Gammaproteobacteria > Steroidobacterales > Steroidobacteraceae > 13-2-20CM-66-19. Next base: position 5,533 of record JAQGOC010000383.1, on the reverse strand, counting down.
AGCGGCACGCTCCGCAGCGTCGAAATGAGCGCTCAGCGTCTGGAAGTAGGCAGGCGCCAATTGCTTTTGCTGACGGCCCACGACGTCACGGTACGTCGCAAGGTCGAAGCACAGCTGCTCGAGAAGCAACAGCATCTCGATCATCTTGCGCACCACGACCAGCTCACGGGTCTGCCGAATCGCTTGTATCTGGCGGCCCACCTGCCTGGCGCCATCGAGGACGCGAAGCGCACGGGCGCGATGCTCGCAGTGCTGTTTCTCGATCTCGACCGTTTCAAGCACATCAACGATTCCCGTGGGCACGAGACGGGCGACAAGCTCCTGAAGGCGGTCGCGCAGCGCATCCGGTCCACGATGCGCACCGAAGACGTGGTCGTGCGCATGGGCGGCGACGAGTTCATCGTCGTGCTGAAGACCGTGAAGAACACCGACCAGGTGAATGAAGCGGCAACACGTATTACCGAGGCTATGTCAGCCGCGGTGATCGTCGACGGCCGGCCGCTTGTGACCACGGCGAGCATCGGTGTGAGCCTCTACCCGCGTGATGGCTCGGACATGGGCGAGCTGCTCCGACACTCCGATACGGCGATGTATCAGGCGAAGGACCGCGGCCGGAACAACTTCCAGCTCTTCAGCCCGATCATGGCGCGGCGGCTCAAAGAGCGCATGGCAATCGAGACGAGCCTGCGCACGGCACTGCAGACGGGGCAACTCGATGTGCACTATCAGCCGATCGTAGATATCCAGACCAGCCGCGTGGTTGCGCTCGAGTCGCTGTTGCGTTGGAAGCATCCCTCGCACGGATTTGTGCCACCCGATCGATTCGTCGCAGTGGCGGAAGAGGCAGGGCTCATCGTGCCCATCGGCGAGTTCGTTCTGGCGCGGGCGATGGAAGACATTGCGCGCTGGCGTCAGGTCGGATGCGTGCAGGTCCCGGTCGCAGTGAACATTTCGGCGGTGCAACTACAGCGCTCGAACCTGCCCGCGACGATCATGAAGCTGACGCAGCAGCATGGCGTGAGTCCGAAGCTGCTGCAGCTCGAGCTCACCGAGAGCGCGGTGTTCGAGCGGCGCGAGGGGCGCACCGGCGAATCCAACGAGGATGCAGTCGGACGCCTGCGGGAGCTCGGCGTACGGATCGCCATCGACGACTTCGGTACGGGTTATTCGAGCCTTTCCTATCTCAAGCGCTGGCGCGTGGATTACCTGAAGATCGACCGCAGCTTCGTGCGCGATCTCGTGACGGACATGAGCGACCTGGCGATCGTCGGCGCCATCATTGCAATGGCCCGTCATCTCAACATCCAGGTGATCGCCGAGGGCATCGAGGGTTGGCAGCAGCTCGAGAAGCTGCGCCAGCTCGGCTGCTCGCTTGCGCAGGGCTACCTGTTCGCCAAGCCGCTGCCTGAAGAGCAGTGCCGACGCTTTCTGACCGGCGCGCCGCTCGATCTCACCGAGCATGATCCGCTGCTCGAGGCGTTGGAAGCCACAGGGAGCTAGAGAGACCTCGGCCGCGGATGCCGCCGCCGGCGGTACGCGCGCTTACGTTGTTGGGTCGCTTTCCTGGCGTAGCTGGCCTCGATGCGCCTCCAGCACGGCCTGCAAATCACTCAGCTTGTCGGCTTCGCTCGCTGGCTTGTCGGTGCGTCGACGCATGATGCGGGGGAAGCGGAGCGCAATACCCGACTTATGCCGGCTCGAGGCAGCGATGCCTTCGTAGGCAAGCTCGAACACCTGTGTCTGTTCCACTTGCCTCACGGGGCCAAACTTCTCGGTCGTGTGCGAGCGGATCCAGCGGTCGAGATCCGCAATCTCCACGTTGCTCAAGCCCGAGTACGCCTTGGCGACCGGGACCAGCTCGCCGTTGCTCCAGACACCGAACGTGTAATCCGTGTAGAGATTCGAGCGTCGGCCATGACCGGGTTGGGCGTACAGCATGACTCCATCGAAGGAGTACGGATCGATCTTCCATTTCCACCACGAGCCGCGTTGGCGGCCTGTGCCGTAAGGTGAATCGAGGGCCTTCAGCATGAGGCCTTCGACCGCCCGGGAGCGCGACTCTGAGCGCAGAGCGGCTAGCTCTTCCCAGGTGCTCGCGGCAATCGCCGCAGACATGCCCAGAACGTCAGGAGCCGCCCCTATCAATGCTTCAAGGCGTGCGCGGCGCTCACGCAGTGGTAGGGCCCTGATGTCGACGTGGTCCTGCTCGAGGAGGTCGTACGCCAGAAAACGCACCGGCACGCTATTGAGAATGGCCGGGCTCAGCTTCTTCCGTCCAATGCGCTGCTGGAGATCCGCGAACGGCTGTATCGTGCCATCGCGCCAGGCCACGAGCTCTCCGTCGAGTACGACGCCATCGGGTAACTTCGCCGCTGCTTCGGCAACTTCAGGGAATCGTTCCGTCACGAGATCTTCCCCGCGCGACCAGATGAAGCAATGGCCTTCCCTGCGGATGAGCTCGCTGCGGATGCCATCCCATTTCCACTCGGCGAGCCAGTCGGCAGTCGGTCCCAGTGTCGCCGGATCCGCTTCCAGCGGAGAGGCCAGAAAAAACGGATAGGGCGCGGAAGGGTCGGAGGTCGAAGCCTCCGACGACCGCAGGCCTTCCCAGAATTCCGCACTGGGACGCCATTCGCCCATGATCCGCCGGCTGACGTCATTGCGCTCCAGCTTCAAGACCTCAGCCAGGGCGCGCGTGACGAGCAGTTCCGACACGCCGACGCGCAATTCACCCGTAAGCAACTTGTTGAGCAGGAAGCACTCGCGATAAGGAAGAGTGCGCCACCATTCGATGATGGCCGCGCGCTGCTGTTGCTCATCCACTTCACGCAGCGGCAGCAGGCGGTCGTCGATCCAGGTCGCCAGCGGCAGGTCAGGGACGACAGTCGCGTCCGCCAGACTGTCTTCCATGAGCAGGGCAACAGTCTCGGCCAGATCTCCCACCGTCGAATAGGATTCGTCGACCAGCCACTCCGGCAGCTCGCTGACCTCGACCAGCCAGCGTCGCAGGAGGCTCGGGCCGATGAAGCGCTTCAGACGGCGGCCCGAGAGAATGTAGGCCGCCCAGGCCGCGTCCGCAGGCGCCGCCGTGTTGAAATAGCGCACCATGGCAGCGACTTTGAGGTTCGTCGACGTCGTGGTGTCCAGCTCCTCGTACAGCTCGCTGAACGCGCGCATCAGTCTTCTACACCGTAGGACGTTTGCAGTGCGCTGGCCCGGACGCCTCGCTCGTTGAGGTAGCGGGTCAGGGCATCGGAATAACCGTGTGTGAGGAGGATCTTCTTGGCCCGTGAAGCCCTGCAGGTTTCAATGAGCGCGGGCCAGTCCGCGTGATCCGAAATCACGAAGCCCCGGTCGTAACCGCGGCGCCGGCGATCGCCGCGCACCCGCATCCATCCCGAGCAGAACCCGGTCGCATGGTCGCCGAACCTGCGCATCCAGGGTGTGCCGGCCGCGCTCGGCGGCGCCAGGATCAGCGCGCCTCGAAAGTCTGTTTTCTTCTCGGTCCCGACTGGAAGCGTCGGCAGCATGGAGATACCGGCTCGCCGGTAGACACCGGTCAGCGAATCAACAGCTCCGTGCACATAGACGGGCTCATCCGTGAAGGCGCGCAGCTCGGCGAGAACCCGTTGGGCCTTGCCGAGCGCATAGCAAAACAGGGCGGAGGCGATGCCACGCTCGCGGTTTGCCATCCACCAGCGGTGGATTTCCTCAACGACGTGGGGCGTATCCGACCAGCGGTAAATCGGGAGTGCGAAGGTCGCCTCGCTGATGAACACATCGCATTCGACCGGCTCGAACAGGGCGCAGGTCGGGTCCGGCTGTCGCTTGTAGTCGCCGGAAACCACCCATACCCGCCCTTCGTGCTCGATGCGGACCTGCGCAGAGCCGAGAATATGACCGGCCGGGTGCAGGGAGACGGTGGTCGTCCCCAGCTGCACCCGTGTCCCATAGTCCACCGGCGCGAGGTCCCGGTCTCCGCCCAGCCGCTGGCGCGCGATACCGGCTCCCGGACGTGCGAGAATGTAACGAGTGCTCCCGTGACGCAGATGATCGCCGTGACCATGTGTGATGACGGCGGTTTGCACCGGTTGCCAGGGATCTATGTGGAAATCTCCCGGCGGACAATAAAGCCCGTTCGCGGTGACGACGACGAGCGGTTCGGGGTCGGAAATCATGGGTATCGAGAGCTTGGGCGGTGCGTTTTCCGAAAAGCCGCGGGCGTCGCGACAGTGTGCCACTGCGGTGCTGATGATTAGGCCGGCGGCGTTTGATTACAACCCGGAAACGGCGCTGACCAACAAGATGCAGCGGCCGGATGAGGAAGTCGGCGAAAATGCAGGCGCCCCCGCTCTGGTCCGTGCGGACTCGAACGGGAGTGGCGGCGCGCGCGCAGGGGTGGCCACCAACGCGGATGCTGGCGTCAGCGTGCAGGCAAAGGCGCGCGCCGAATTCGAAGGTTTGGCCAACGCCCTCGCAAGCGAGGGCATCAGCGTCTGCGCTGTTGACGACACGGCGGAACCCGTGAAACCGGATGCGGTGTTTCCCAACAACTGGGTGAGTTTTCACGAGGACGGCACGGTTGTCCTGTACCCGATGCAAGCCGAGACACGGCGGCGCGAGCGCCGGCAGGATGTCATCGATGCGGTCGTGAGCCGGCTGCAATTCAGGGTGTCGCGGGTGCTGGATCTCACGCCTCACGAAGCGGAAGGACGCTTTCTCGAGGGGACGGGAAGCCTGATTCTCGATCACGTCGAGCGCGTGGCCTACGCCGCCGTTTCACCGCGCACGCACCCGGTCGTGGTAGAGGAATGGTGCGAGGAGCTTGGGTACGAGCCCTTCATTTTCGAGACCTTCGATCGCGCCGGCGTCCCCCTTTATCACACCAACGTATTGATGTGCCTCGGCGCTCGAGTGGCGGTGATAGGAACGGAGGCGATAGCGCGAGACGATCGTGCTCGCGTGTTGGACCGGTTGCGCTCGAGCGGGCGCGACGTTGTCGAGATTGGGCATGATGAGGTCGAGCGGTTCGCGGGCAACATGCTGGAGCTCGCGACCTGGGACGAGGCATTGGGCGATTGCCGCGTGCTCGTGATGTCGGAGGCAGCGCGGCGGGGGCTGCGAGCGGATAACTTCGCGCGCCTGTCGGCATCCACGGATGCCGTACTGGCGGTACCAGTTCCGACGATCGAGCGACTTGGCGGCGGCAGCGTTCGCTGCATGATTGCCGAAGTTTTCTTGCCGGTATGACTGAATGATCGGGGTGATCGAATTGCTGATCTGTGTGCCGTGACGGAACTCATGGTCAAAGTCGGCCTGAGTTATCTCCTCGGATCGATCGTGGGAAGCCTGCTGATTGGCCAGCTGCGCGGCGGCGTTGATATTCGCGCTCTCGGCAGCGGCAATGCCGGAAGCACGAATGCGCTGCGCACCCAGGGAAAGGGGTTCGCGTTCTGGGTATTTCTGATCGACATCGGCAAGGGATGGGTTGCGACGCGAGTGGTCGCGCCGCTCACTCTGCCGGGGATTCTGC
>JAQGOC010000368.1 GCA_028293805.1 Gammaproteobacteria bacterium | reverse complement strand
CGTGTTGTTCTCGACAAAGTAGGCAACCCGTTGCAATCCGGGTCGTTGCAATCCGGTCGGATTGGCCCACCCGCCGCGGGTGAGCTGCAGGAACGGCTGCTGGGTGGCATCGCCCTGCAGGGCGGGCTGCCAATTGTCACCCACGGGCTGTCGTACGGGACGCGGTGCGAGTTGAATGAAGTCCTGTTCGAGGACCCGTACCGCCGTTTGTAACTCGATGAGTCGCGCCTGCTGCTCCTGCAGAACACCGCGGCTGATGAGCGCCTGGTTGATGGCGCCATAGCCCATGGCGAACATGACGGCGGCAATGAACATTGCCACGAGAAGCTCGAGCAGCGTAAAACCGCGGGTGGTGCGCGCCGTTATCATTGCTGGGGGCTCGTACCCGGCGGTATGGTGGGCGTCGGAGGCGGCGGCATGCCAAGACTGCCGCCTCCATTCGGCTGCGTCGGTATGGGCACCATACTCCCTGAGCCCCATAGCGGTTGGTCGCCGCGCGCAGGGGAAACTGCATCGCCGGCAATTCCGCTCACCGTAACGTACCAGCCCCTGTCGGCGCCCGCCTTGCTGTCAGCTGGACGGACCATCACGTCCATCCGGATCATGCCCTTGACCGCGGTGGCCACCGTGTCCTGATGCCAATGCCACTTCTGCCCGGCGAAGTCGACATCGCCGTCGGTTTTTCCCGTCTGCGGAAGCTGCTGCTGCAGCCGCTGCTCGGCGATGTGATTCAGCGCCACCCATTCCGCCAGAGTCTTGTCGTGCAGGTAGAGGATCGTGCTGCCGGAGGAACTGAGCGCACTCAACACCGCCGCCATGCCGATTCCAACTATCGCGAGCGCGACCAGCACCTCGATGAGCGTAAATCCGCCCGTGCGCGGCCCAACGTGAAGCGGCCGTTTCACGCTCTGTTCCCCTTGCTCTCCACCATGGGCTTCGCGACGACCTTGCCCTTATCGTCTTCCGCGAGCGAAATGCTGCGGACGCCGCCTTCACGCTCCAACGTCACTTCGAAGGAAGTGAGATCGCCGGTTGAGTAGATCATGACCTGCGGCGTCTTATCCTTTGCATCCGCTGGCCTCTTCAACACGACGGGCCGCGCTTCGACGACGAGCTTCAGATCCAGACCGTCGGGAAGCTTGCGCAGCCCCAGCGCGTCGTCCTCGAAGACTGCGCGCCACAGGCCGCGGCGCGTGTCGTAGGCGACGAACTCGTAGCTGTCATCCTGGAAAATGAGGCCGTACTCGCGGGTCTGCAGCTCCGACTGCTCGCGGGCGTAATTGAGCAGGGCGACGAGGCGATCGCTTTCTTTTTCCAGGTCCCGGTCGCGGCCGGTGAGCGTCACGGAAAGCAGAACGCCGGCCGAGATCACGCCGATGATCAGCACGACGACCAGAATCTCGATCAGCGTGAATCCGCCGCCGGCGAGGGCAGCGTGACGTCGCCGGTTGTGGGCAAGTCCCATGGTGACCGGCTCCAGCCTCCTAATCGCCGATATTCCAATTCCCGATGTCCGCGTCCACCCCCTCGCCGCCGGGCTGCTGGTCGGCCCCCAGCGTGTACAGGTCGTACTCCTTGCTGTGCGTACCGGGGCTGGCGTACTGGTAGTCGGCCCCCCACGGGTCTTTGCTGATCCGCTGGAGATAACCGCCCGGGCGCCAATGCCGGATGGTGGGGTCGGTCGGCTGTTGGGTGAGCGCGGTCAGACCCTGGTCCGTCGTCGGGTACTTGGAATTGTCGAGCCGGAACATTGTCAGCGCCGTCTCGAGGCTCTGAATGTCCTGCTTGGCCTTCGCGACGCGAGCCTCGTCCACCTTGCTGATGACCTGGGGAACGATGACCGCGGCCAGCAGGCCGATGATGATCACCACCACCATGATCTCGATGAGGGTGAAGCCGCGCGCGCCCCGACCCCGGGCCAGACGCCGTCTGCTACCCTCGTGAACGTCGGAAATGTAACTCATGAGCTAAAGGTCCCTAAGTGATGCGGCCGCATGATTGAGTCAGGCACGGCTGTTGCGAATGGGCCGGGATAATAACAAATGAATGCCAGCCGGCCTGTGAACGGCTTCAGGCGCGTGCTGACGTCTCTCAATTGCGACGGACGTTATGGAGTCGCGCTCCTCGGGGCCTGCGCTCTGCTGGTCCTCCCGGAGCTCGGGGCCGAAGCGGGTCGCGTACTGCTGCGCTATGACCGCGGCGGGCTCGCGACGGGGCAGTGGTGGCGCCTCCTGACTGCGCACGTCGTTCATCTCGATCTCGAGCATGCGGCTCTCAACAGTCTCGGTCTCATCCTGATGTGGGCACTATTCGCCCGCGACTACAAACCGCGACAATGGCTGCTGATCGTGCTCGCCGCCATCGCCGCCATCGACGCCGGGCTATGGCTCCGCGATTCGACAGTCGCCTGGTACGTCGGTTCCTCGGGCGCGCTTCATGGCGTAATGGCCGCCGGTACGTTGGCCCATCTACGGCGGCGCGATGTCGACGGATGGATTCTTGCTGTATTCATCGTCCTGAAACTCAGCTATGAGCAGTGGACGGGCGCGCTGCCGTTTGCCGATGGCGGCGCCGCCGTCGTCGTGGATGCTCACCTTTATGGAGCCCTCGGGGGCCTCGCCGTTGCCACTTTCCTGAAAGCGCGGCCTGAGCCGGTATAATCCGGCGGCCATAAGATCATAGAACCGGCATGTAACGGAGCGGACGAGGGCCCTCCGGCCAAAAACCGCTGGATTGCCGGGCTGCCGGACCGGGCCGGCAGCGCTTGCGAGACTGGCCTGCCGAAAGCGGCGTGGGCGACGAGCCCCGGCGACGTTCAGCTTGCGAAGCATCACATAAGGGTACAGGAGCGTTTGATGTCGTTTGGTTTCGTGTTTCCGGGGCAGGGCTCCCAATCGGTGGGCATGCTCGCCAAGCTCGGCGCGGCGGAGACCGCGGGTACGAGCGCGGCCGCCGTGATCCGCACCACTTTTGAAGAGGCCTCCGCGGTACTGGGCTACGACCTGTGGCAACTCGTGCAGGCAGGGCCGGAAGATCAGTTGAATTCGACCGAGCGAACGCAGCCGGCAATGCTGGTAGCGGGCGTGGCGACCTGGCGATTCTGGCGTGCGTCGGGTGGCAGCCTGCCCGTAGTCGTTTCCGGACACAGTCTTGGCGAGTTCACCGCGCTCGTCTGTGCGGAGGCCTTGGAGTTTGGGGCCGCCGTCGATCTGGTGCGCTTTCGCGGTCAGGCCATGCAGGAGGCGGTACCGCTCGGCACGGGAGCAGTGGCGGCGATTCTGGGCCTCGACCAGGCGAAGCTCGACGAAGCATGCCGGGAGGCCGCGCAGGGCGCCGTGGTGGAGGCTGTCAATTTCAACGCGCCGGGGCAGGTCGTCATTGCCGGCCACAGTGAGGCCGTTCAGCGTGCCATCGAGGCCGCGAAGACCCGAGGCGCGAAACGGGCGGTGCTGCTCCCGGTCAGTGTGCCGGTACATAGCAGCCTGATGCGCGGGGCTGCGGAACGTCTCGCCGCGCGGCTGAAAGACGTGGAAATCCGTGCTCCGCGCATTCGATTCGTGAGTGCGGTGGACGCGGAGGCCCATGAGCGGCCGGCCGATATACGAGAGCTTCTGGTGCGCCAGTTGCCGAGCCCGGTGCGTTGGGAGGATACCGTTCGCGCCCTCTCGGCCACGGCGATCGCGCAGCTCATCGAATGTGGTCCTGGCAAGGTGCTCACGGGGCTCAACCGACGCATCGAAAAGCGGCCGGGACTGGAATTTCTCGCGCTGGAGGATCCGGCGTCGGTAGAGGCCGCGCTCGCGGCTACAGTAGGGGTGGTGAATGCTTAAGAACGATGTGGCGCTCGTAACGGGGGCTTCGCGCGGTATTGGCCACGCCATTGCCCTCGCATTGGCCGGTGCGGGTGCGCGTGTAATCGGGACCGCGACGACGCCGGACGGAGCTTCCAAGCTCACCGCGGCATTCGCGTCGCACGGATACAACGGTCGTGGAGCGGTGCTGGACGCCGGTAATCCGGCGTCCATCGATGCCCTCTTGACCGATCTCGATGCGGCGGAAGAGATGCCGACTATCCTGATCAACAACGCCGCCATTACGCGCGACGTGCTGCTCCTGCGGATGAAGCCCGACGATTGGGACCAGGTCATTGCGACGAACCTGACCTCGGTTTTCCGGCTGTCGAAGGCGTGCCTGCGCCGGATGATGAAAGAGCGGCGCGGTCGGATCATCAATCTGACCTCCATCGTCGGACTGACCGGCAACCCCGGCCAGGCCAATTACGCCGCCGCGAAGGCTGGTTTGCTGGGTTTCACGAAGTCGCTTGCGCGGGAAGTGGCCTCCCGCGGCATTACCGTGAACGCCGTCGCTCCCGGGTTCATCGATACCGACATGACGCGGGCGTTGACCGAAGAACAGCGCGCAACGCTCCTGGCGCAGATCCCCCTGGGACGGCTTGGCAGTGCGTCCGACATCGCCGCCACAGTACTGTTCCTCGCCTCGCCCACTGCAAGCTACATCACCGGCGAGACACTGCACGTCAACGGCGGGATGTACATGCCTTAGCGGCAACCGCGACCTGATGGTGGGTTTTGATACCCGTTGCGTCGGGCTCCATTTCGTGCGCTGACCCGGACGTTGGATCAGCGCCACAAGGCAGTCGCCGGACATGCCGGCCGGGAACCTCCGGGTTTCGGATTCGCGAGAAAAAACAATCACCTCGCCTTCGCGCCCGAGTGGCACCCGGGGGGGTGTTCCCCTACAATACCGCGCCTTCGCCGCCGGCCCTTGCCGGCGCGGCGGCATGCAATGCTTTTCCAAGACTACAAAAGGACAATCCGCTAATGAGCACAGTTGAGCAGCAGGTCAAGGCCATCGTTGCCGAGCAGCTGGGCGTCAAACAGGAACAGGTCACGAACGATGCCTCGTTCGTGGACGATCTGGGGGCCGACTCACTCGATACTGTCGAGCTGGTGATGGCTCTGGAAGAGGAATTCGAGATCGAGATTCCTGATGAAGACGCTGAAAAGATCACCACGGTGCAGCAGGCCATTGAGTACATCAACGAGCGTCGCAACAAGGCTTGATTCCTCGATTCGCCCCGGACGCCGTCTCCCTCCATCCGTCGAGTCTTCATACAGTTAGCGTGTGAGCAAACGTCGTGTCGTCGTGACGGGCCTCGGCATCGTGTCCCCCGTGGGAAGCACGGTGAAGTCGGCCTGGGAAGCCATTCTGAAAGGGGCCAGCGGGATCGGCCCGATCACTCGTTTCGATGTCTCCGCATTTCCGGTGCGCTTTGGCGGCGCGGTGCGCGACTTCGATGTGAGCCAGTACATCACTCCGAAGGATGCGCGCCGCATGGACGATTTCATGCATTACGGCGTGGCCGCGGGGATCCAGGCGGTCGTCGACTCCGGCATCGACTTCAGCAAAGTCGACACGAACCGTTGCGGGGCCGTCATGGGCGCCGGCATCGGTGGCCTGGGCACGATCGAGCAGGAATACGACGCGTATCTGAAATCCGGCAGCCCGCGCAAGATTTCGCCTTTCTTCGTGCCGGCGACGATCGTCAACATGATCGCCGGCCATCTCTCCATTAAGTACGGCCTCAAGGGGCCGAACCTCGGCGTCGTCACCGCTTGTACGACGTCGACTCATGCCATCGGATTGGGCATGCGGACGATTCAATACGGCGACGCCGACATGATAGTTGCGGGCGGCGGCGAGATGGCCACGACAGTGTGCGGCCTCGGCAGCTTTGGGCAGGCAAAGGCGCTCTCGACGCGCAATGACGCGCCTACCGAGGCGAGCCGCCCCTGGGACAGGGACCGCGACGGTTTCGTGCTCAGCGACGGCGGCGGTGCCGTAACCCTGGAAGAGCTCGAGTATGCCCGCCGCCGTGGCGCGCATATTTACGCGGAAATCGTGGGTTTCGGCATGAGCGGTGATGCCTACCACATTACTTCTCCGCCGGAGGACGGCGAAGGTGCGCGCCTGTCTATGGCGAATGCACTCGCGGACGCCTCGCTGAATCCTTCTGACCTGCAGTACATCAACGCGCACGCGACCTCCACGCCGCTCGGCGACAAGGCCGAGACGATCGCGATGAAGCGTGCCTTTGGCGATCACGCGAAGCGTCTGGCGGTGAGCTCGACGAAGTCGATGACCGGGCATCTGCTCGGCGCTGCGGGTGTTATCGAGGCGATCTTCTCGATCCTTGCGATCCGTGACCAAGTCGCCCCGCCCACGATCAATTACCACACTCCGGATCCGGACTGCGATCTCGACTACGTGCCGAATACCGCCCGCCAGATGAAGATCGACACTACGCTGTCGAACTCTTTCGGCTTCGGCGGCACCAACGGCTCGCTTATTTTCCGACGTTTCAACGGCTGACGCGGAGCAAGCGCCCGGTGCGCGCGGCGCCAGCCGTCGTGTCGAAAGCGGCCTGCGACCCCCTCGAGCGCGAGCCTGTCCGGCCGGCCGAGCCTGTCCGGCCGAGCCTGTCCGGCCGAGCCTGTCCGGCTGATGCAAAAGGCGTGACCTGTGCCTGCTAGCAGCCCAATCGTTCGCGAGCTGGGCGTTCCGCCCGCGGTACTGCGCCGGCTTGCAGCACGTTTTCCTGCGCGTTATCCCGTGTTGCTGGACAGCGCCGCCGACGGTCCGTTGAGCCGAACATCCGTCCTTGTTGCCGAGCCGCGCGCGGCGCTCTGGCTGGATGCTCAGGGGCGCCTGGGCGCGGACGGCATGGTGCCTCAGGGGACCACATTCCTCACGGCTCTGGAGAACTGGTGGCTGGCGGAGCGCGAGGCCGCACCGGGCAGCGCGCCGGAGCTGCCGTTCACTGGCGGTTGGGCACTCTTCCTCAGCTATGAAATGGCGCATGAAATAGAGCCGCAGCTCTCGCTACCGCGTGCAGCGCTTCCGTGGCAGGCGTTTGCACTGAGAACTCCATGCGCGTTGGTGCACGATCGCGCGCGGAGCCGCGTCGTCGCCGTTGCGGAAGCCGACTCGGTTCATGCACTCGACCAGCTCGAAAGAGACGCGCAGCTCGTCGCTCGGCAGCTCGATGCCCCCGACGGAGGCTTCCGCGTCGAATCCGTCCGCGAAGAAGAACCCGCGGCCTATCTCGAACGGGTGCGCCGCGGCAAAGAATATGTCCGCGCCGGGGACATCTACCAGACGAACCTGTCGCGGCCGTGGCACATAGAGCTCGGGCGCGACCCGGATGTTGCGGCGCTCTACAATCGCCTGTGCACGACAAACCCTGCGCCGTTTGCTGCATTGGCACAGTGGCGTGGCGCGACAATACTCAGCTCGTCCCCCGAGCGTCTGGTACGCGTCGAGGGACGCCGGATCGACACTCGGCCGATTGCCGGAACTCGCCCTCGCAGTCGGCGGCCGGGGGACGATATGGCGGAGATGACGGCCCTCGCCGCACATCCGAAGGAGCGGGCTGAACACATCATGCTGATCGACCTCGAGCGCAATGACCTTGGCCGAGTGTGCGAGCCCGGAACCGTTGAGGTGG
>JAQGOC010000340.1 GCA_028293805.1 Gammaproteobacteria bacterium | reverse complement strand
TTTCGGGCCACCGCCGCTGTCTTTCGCTTCTGTCACCTAAACTCCCGCCTTGAGCGATGCTTCCAGGAATTGATCGAGATCGCCATCCAGCACCGCGTTGGTGTTACCTACCTCGACGCCGGTGCGCAGATCCTTGATGCGCGACTGATCGAGCACGTAGGAGCGGATCTGATTGCCCCAGCTCACATCCGACTTTGAATCTTCCAGCACCTGGGCTGCGGCATTGCGCTTGTTGACCTCGAGCTCGTACAGCTTCGCCTTCAACATCTTCATGGCCGTCGAGCGATTCTTGTGCTGGCTGCGCTCGTTCTGACAGGCGACGACTATGCCGCTGGGCACGTGCTTGATGCGTACAGCCGACTCGGTCTTGTTCACGTGCTGGCCGCCCGCGCCCGAGGAGCGATACACGTCGGTTCTGAGGTCCGCCGGATTGATCTCGATGTCGATGTCATCGTCGACTTCCGGTGAAAGAAACACGGACGCGAACGACGTATGGCGACGGTTGCCGGAGTCGAAGGGCGACTTTCGCACGAGCCGATGCACACCGGTCTCGGTGCGCAGCCAGCCGTAGGCGTAGTCTCCTTTCACTTCGAGGGTCGCGCTCTTCATGCCGGCGACCTCGCCCGGCTGCGAATCGATCACTTCCGCGCTGAAGCCGCGGGCCGCGGCCCAGCGCAGGTACATTCGCAGCAGCATCTGCGCCCAGTCCTGCGCCTCGGTTCCGCCGGCACCTGCCTGGATGTCGAGGAACGCATTGTGCGAGTCCATCTTGCCGCGAAACATGCGCTTCAGCTCGAGGCGCCGCACTTCACCTTCGAGCCGCTGCGCGTCGGCATCGATGTCGCGCGCGGCGGCCTCGTCGCCCTCGCTCTCCGCGAGCTCCAGGAGCTCTGCGGCATCGGCTATGCCTTTGGTGGTGCGGTCGATTTCGCCCGTGTCGGCGCTCAGGCGCGCCCGTTCGCGTCCCAGTTCCTGGGCACGTTCGGGCTTCGTCCATACGGACGGATCTTCGAGCTCGCGTCCGACCTCTTCGAGGCGTTCCTTCTTGAGATCGTACTCAAAGAAACCCCCGTAAGGAGTCGATGCGCTCCCCGAGATCTTTGAGCTGGCGTTTGAGCTGATTGACTTCCATCGTGATGCCGTAGGGTCTGAAATTCGCGTGCGGAGAAGTCATGCTAGCACCCCGCACGAAATTGAGCGATAAGGCCGGCGAACCCGGGGCCGTGCGCGGACGCGTTCACTTCCTGCGGTGAGGGATGTGCCGCGAAACTGGCCCGTGGGCGCTTGCCGGTACGCGCCGGCACCCCGATGCTCAGTTTCGAGAAAACAAGTCCGCGACGGGCGTCGCGATTTCCACCGGCAGCACGTGATCGACGAGAAGCTGCAGCCGGCGCTCGCCCTGATATTCGTTCACGTCGAGGCGGTAGACGAGTTGCACGGAGCCTTCCGGGAGCACGAATGCGGCGCGCTCTTCGATGTGATTGAAAGCGATCGCATCGAACGAGCGCCCGGTGCGCGGCACTTCGACCCACATTTTCAAATGCCGATCGCCGACCACACGAGAGCTCTTGATGGTAAAAACGCCGTCGAAGGAGGGTTCCGGAAAAGCCTGGCCCCAGGGGCCGCCGGCGCGCAGCGCTTGTGCTGTCTCTAGCGCTATCTCCTGCACCGCCAGCTCACCATCGGTTTCGACGGCATCCGCCGCTGTTCCACGGTCGGCCCACCGCCCCACCTCCTCATCGAAGGCTTTGGCGAAACGGTCCAGACTCGAGCGTTCCAACGTCAGTCCTGCCGCCATGGCATGCCCGCCGAATCGGCTGATGAGATCCGGCTCGCGCGCGGCGATCGCGTCGAGCACGTCACGGATATGTATCCCGGGAACCGAGCGAGCCGAGCCACGCAGCGTTTCATCTTCGGCCAGCGCAAACGCGATCACCGGCCGCCGCACGCGATCTTTCACGCGACTCGCGACCAAGCCTACGACGCCCTGGTGCCAGGTCTCGTCGTACAGACAAACTCCGCTGCGATGAACGAACCGCGGCCCCGTCTCGCGCAGGCGGCTGACCGCGGCGAGAGCTTCGATCTGCATGCGCGCTTCGGTCGCACGCCGCTCCTGGTTGAGCTCATCCAGACGCGCGGCGAGCATTTGTGCCGTGGTCGGGTCATCCGCGAGCAGGCATTGAATTCCAATCGTCATGTCGTCCATGCGACCGGCGGCGTTGAGCCGTGGAGCGACGGCGAAAGCGAGATCTGCCGCGGTGAGATCGTTGGCGCGACGTCCCGCAAGGTCCAGCAATGCCCGGATGCCCGCAACGCAGCGTCCCGCACGAATCCGCCTCAATCCCTGCGCCACCAGCACACGATTGTTGGGATCCAGGGGGACAACATCCGCCACCGTGCCCAGAGCCACGAGGTCGAGGAATTCGGTAATGTTCGGTGCCCCATCCGGAATGAGCTTCTCAGCATCGAGGCGGCGCCTGACGGCGGCCAGGACGTAAAACGCAACGCCTACACCGGCTAGCGAGCGGCTTCCAAAACTGCTGCCGGCGAGATTCGGATTGACGATTACGTTGGCTTCGGGAAGCTGCGCGCCGGCGAGGTGGTGGTCTGTGATGAGGACGTCAATGCCGCGAGAGCGGGCTTGCGCAACGCCCGCGGTGCTGGAGATTCCGTTGTCCACAGTGACGATGAGCGTCGGCGAGCGGGTTGCGGCCAGCGCGACGATCTCCGGAGTGAGGCCGTAGCCGAACTTGAACCGATTCGGAACGAGGAAATCGACCGACGCGAATCCCCAGCCCTGCAGCGCCCTGACCATCAGCGCGGTGCTGGTCGCTCCATCCGCATCGAAATCACCAACGATGAGAACACGACCGGTGCGGTGCCGTAACAGGAGATCCACTGCAGCGGGCACCCCTTCCAGGGTTCCTACCGGCAACAGGCGTTCAAGCGACATATCCAGGTCCGCAGCCGTACGCACACCGCGCGTCACATAGATCCGCTGCAGGACGGGATGCAAATCACTGCTCAGGCCGGCGCACTCGTGCGGTCGGAACTCACGGCGCACGACTCTTAGATTCAACGCAATCCCTCGATTCCCGGTTGTGGGCGCCGCCATAGCTTGAGACGATCGCCCCGACGGACGAGCAGTTGCCGATCGTTGGCTACGAGCACCACGCTCTCGAGCTCCCCCCGCCGCAGCGCTGCGAGCGCAGGCGACACGAAGCGACGGTCGAGCTCCGCGAGAGCTTCGAACACGGTCCAGCGAGAATTTGCATGCAGCATCGGGGCAACTTCCGCGCAAAGGATCGCGCGCTGCGCGCGAGGATAGCCGAATACGTCGCTCAGCTGATCCGGCAATGGCCAACTCTCGCCGCCGTGCAGGCGCCACAGCCCCGCGGCGTAGGCATCGGCGCCGAACGCAAGATCGGTTGCAGCGCGGGGAGAGTCGTCGATCAAGCCAATGCCGGTAGCCGATGAGGGCGCTGGCCCTCCACCCCACAACCACAGAGTGCTCACCGGAGGCTCGCCGTGCTTGCTGCGCGCTTGATTGACTGGATGCTCGTGCAACCACATCTCGAGCTCCGCACCGAGTCGCTTCAACACCGACGCGTCGGCACCCTTCGGCAGTGACTCCCCGAGGTTTCCCACCAGAGCGCGCGCCGGCTCCGTCGTCGCCACACTCGGCGTTCTCGGGCCGTACATGAGGAATTCACCAGAAGTCATGGGTTCCAGGCGGAAGCCGGAGGCCTCGAATACCATCCGGAAATCCGCGGCAAAGCTTTCGAGATGCGCTCGCGGAAGCCGCAGGAGGCTGCGGCGATCGAGATGCAGGCTGGTGAGTCCCGCGATCAAATGAACCGGCGTGGCGATCCAGGCCGTCGATTCCGCAGGCACCTTGGAAGCGCGGGTGTTGCCACCCAACGCGGCACCTCCGGTGCTCGCCGGTACAGCCGTGGAGGCGGCGGAATCCAGAGGCGTGTAGAGGCTGCCGTCCAAGGCAGCAGCCGCAATGGTCGCGGGCGCCGCGCCTGCAAGATCATCGCGGCCCAGCCAACGAGCGAGCCATGCTCGCCATCCATCCTCGAGAGCTATCCTTTTACCGAAGCGTCCGGCGTGCTCGAACCCTGGCAGCGGACCGCTCACCCCAGAGGCCGACGAGCCTTCGCCCTCAGCTGGGGGAAGATACAGATCAGAGATGACGATGACGATTTGGCGCACGGGCGGTATCGTACCGGACCATGAAGTTCACCCTCGAAGCCAGTTCGCGCGTAAACCTCATTCGCGCCTATTCTCCTGCAGAAATACGCGTCGGCGAGCAAAGCCTGCGCGCGAGCTGCATCGTCACCGCGGACGCGCTGATCTCGGACTGGGAGCCGACCAGCTATGCGCAGCTGGCACCGCCGCATCTGGAAGCGATTTTGGCGTTGCAGCCTGAAGTGGTGTTGCTGGGAACCGGAGCTACGCAACGCTTCCCGCCCGCATCGATCCGCTCGGTGTTCTCAGCGCGCGGGGTCGCTCTCGAGGTGATGGACCTCGGAGCGGCGTGCCGCACTTTCAATATCCTCGTGCAGGAGGAGCGCAGAGTCGCCGCCGCCTTGTTCCTGACTTAGTTCTGTAAAACCCGATGTTTGCCGTGGGCGCCAATCTGGGGCGGGAGCGGCGGCCGGTCGCGAAGGCGGCCGGCAGAAGACGCAGGGGGAGGAATATCAACCACTGTCAATCATTCGAAGCTGACAGACTCGAACGACTGCACTGTATATTTTTCTTCTTTCGACTTGTTGCTCTTGTTTCGACTCCCCTCCTCCCTGTGTCTTCTGCCGGACACCTTCCGAGCCGAAGGCTGTCGTCGTTCGACGACAGCGCATGTTAAACACGTCACAGATCGATGCGCAAGCTGTTTGCGCAGAAAGGGTTTTCCTGAGCTTTGCGTGCCGCGATCACGCCCGTCCGTCCGGCCTGGAGCGTTGTTTTCTCTGGGAATATCGCCGGCCTAGGCAACCGGCATTGAAATCGGACTAAAAAAGTACAAAAACAAGAACTTACACGGCAAACTTCAACATGGGATCACGAAGAACCGGCACTAGGTGGTGCCGCCGAGGAGCGGCACAAAAGCAACAGCCCCGAGCGACTGCCGCTCCACCCGCTGCTCTTTGCGCGTGAATCGAATGAGCTCCTGCTGGCCTTCACTGCCCACGGGCACGAGCAGACGGCCACCGACCTTCAGCTGCTTGATGAGCTCCTCCGGCACGACCAGCGGCGCCGCTGCGACCAGGATGCCATCGAACGGCGCGTGCGCCTTCCAACCCAGCGTACCGTCGCCATAACGGAAGCGAACGTTGCGGATCCCGAGCTCCTTGATTCGCTCCTTCGCGCGCGTCACGAGCGGCTCCACGCGTTCGATCGTATAAACCCGTTCAACGAGTGGAGCGAGCACCGCGGTCTGGTAACCGCAGCCGGTGCCGACCTCGAGCACGTTGAGCAGCGGACCGCCTTCGAGCAGTGCTTCGGTCATGCGCGCGACGATGTAAGGCTGCGAAATGGTCTGACCAAATCCTATCGGGAGCGCGGTGTCCTCGTATGCGCGGGTGCCGAGCGCCTCGTCCACGAAGATATGGCGTGGCACATTGCGAATGCGGTCGAGTACCGTGAGATTCGAAATACCCTGCTCGCGCAGGCGCTGCAC
>JAQGOC010000304.1 GCA_028293805.1 Gammaproteobacteria bacterium | reverse complement strand
CGACGGTAATGGGATCGATTCGCTGACCTAGCGCCGCAACGGCCTCTGGGGGACCCTGTCGATGCCCTCTGGGGTGAACGATTTGTTCTGGCGGAACCGTGCGTTCCATTTGGGATATGCCGACGCGAGCGGCAGCGAAATCGTCAACCCCGTCACGGGAACGGGCAACCAGTCGCAGCAGAACCTGGTGGCCTTGTTCCCGGCGCTGAATCAGGCGTCCACGGGTCAGTGCGTCAATGCTTCCAGCTTCCCGAACTACTGGGACGTGGGTGTGCGCGGTGATACCTCGCTCACCAACCACACGGTCGTGGGCTTCACGCCGGTCTTGGGGGCCCCGTCGATCAATCCGACGCTGTTCGTGAACAACTCCATCCTCACGTCGAATCCGGCGGGCTATGTGAACGGGTCCGGGAACCAGGTGCCGGGCAGCTCGCCGCTGGTCGGCGAGTACTGCAACGGCTCGCGCGTACCGCCCGAGAACGGTGGTCACGGCTACAGCGCGCCGGCCGGCCGCTCGGAGACCACGGGTCTGAGCCCGGTGTTTACCTTCAACAACATTACCGTGGCCGCCACGGTCGACGAAGGCAACAACTGGATCAACCTGGGCTACGGTCCGCTCACCCTGTACTCGACGGCGAATCAGGATATGGCGGGCGGTGCGCTCGATGGGCAGACTCTGGGCGCGTACTCGACGCGGCCGACCGCCACGACCGCCGTGGACAGGGGTCTGAACAGCGCTGCCGGTGTGCCGGATACGGACTTCTTCGGCACTGCGCGTCCGCATAACAACGGCAATCCGGTGGACATCGGTGCTGTCGAGGTGACCCGCCCGCCGGCGGCGGCAACGGTCAGCCCGGGCGCGCTGGGCTTCGGTGCCTGGGCGACGGGTACGACGAGTTCGACGCAGAACCTGACGGTGACCAACACGGGTACGAACGGGCTTGCAGGGATGACCATCACAGGTCTGGCGGCACCGTTCTCGCGAGTCACGACGGGTGGTTTTCCGGGTGGTGCGCCGAACTGCGCTGCGACTCTGGCAGCGGGTGCGTCGTGCACGATCAAGGTGCAGTTCGCGCCGGCCGCAGTGCAGGCCTACAACACTCCGGTCACGATCGCGTATACGGGTGCGGTGGTGACGCCGACTCCGGTGACGCTGACCGGTACGGGTGTGGCGAATCGGGCGACGGTTTCGGTCACGCCGAATCCGCTGGCGATCACGCTGCCGCATTGCACGCTCGCCAATTTGATTGCGTGCTCGACGGCAACCGGTGTGGTTACGCTGACAAACACAGCCACGACGGGCGGTGCTCAGATGACGATCACCGGCGTCGCGGTGTCTGGGTCGGGGGCGACGTACTCCTGGAGCCTGGCCGGGGTCGGCGGCTCGGACACTTGCACCAATGCCACGCTGGCACCGGGTGCGTCCTGCACCGTGTCCGTGAGATTCACTGCCAGCCCGGCGACGGGGCGCAGCAGTACGACGGTGCGCAGTGGGACGATCCAGTTTACGGACAACGCAGCGGCCAGCCCGCAGACGGGTTCGCTGTCTGGAATTGCGCTACCGTAGCGTGGAAATCGATGTGTCCTCCAACACTGCTCGTGGGGTCGCCCACGAGCAGTATGCCCTCAGGGCCGAAATGAACAGGCGTTGGGTGCTGGCGGCGACACTGCTGCTGATGAGCATTGCAGTTGCGTCGGCGCACGCCGCTGAAGCATCGGACTCGAATGCGGCCGCGGCACCGGCCACCGTCTCGCAGCCGATCCCGGCGAGACAGGCTCAACACCGCGCGCACGCGACCCTGGACGATCGCGTTGCGACTTACACCAAGCAATTGAACCTGGACGCGAAGCAGCAGTCTCAGCTCAGAGCGCTGCTGTTGCGGCAGCGGGAGCAGGTGCTCAAGGTGTGGAACGACACTTCCATACCTGCCGCGCAACGCGTGCACGCGACCCAGGCGATCGGCGATGCCACCGCGGACAGCATCCGGGCGATGCTGACCGAAGAGCAGCGCAAGAAGTACAATCCGCCCAGGCCGCCACACGACAGCACTGCGCAGCCGGGAGCGCGCAGCTCGGAGGACTGGATCAACGCAACGACCGCGCGTTAGGCGCGCACGATATAACAACAAGCGGAAGGTCAGGTTGGCGGCGTCGACGCACGGATGTCGCAGTATTGAGATCTGCTACCTTGACTCAGCCAGCCCCGACGGGCAGTTTGGTGCTCGCCGCGGGCGCCCCCCGAACCGGTCGACCGAATACTGACAATACGTAAATAGGGCACGCACGAACATGTCGCAAATGAAACAGGTGCTGAGAGTCGGCCTGTGTGCTCTCGGGCTCATCATGCTCTGCGCGTCGCAGGCCGCGACGCCCCCCAGCAACCCGAAGAAGACCGGTCCGCACCAGCCCTCGCGGTACACGGCCGGCGCCATGCCGGCCGGTGCCAGGAACTATTACGCCACCGTCTGGGGCGTGGACGGGCTCGGGACACAACTGGCGGAATCGGGTCAGCTGGTCCGCTTCAGTTACCGCATCGTCAATGCCGCTCTCGCCAAGCCGCTACTCGATAAGGTGTCGAACCCCAGCCTGCTCGATGAGCGCCGGCACGCCGTGCTCTCGGTACCGCAGATGGAAAAAGTGGGGCCGCTGCGTCAAACCGGCCCGGCGGAGGTCGGCAAGACGTATTGGGTGTTGTTCTCCAACCGCGGCGGTGTCGTTCAGCCAGGCGACCGGGTGAGCGTAGTCATCGGGTCCGTCCGGGTCGATGGACTCATCGTCGAGAAGTAGTCTGCTGCAAGCACAGGAGTCGTTCATGTTGCGAAGAGTAGTCATTCCGTTGGTGGTCCTGGCGCTGGCGCCGGCGCTGGTCCTCGGTGTCGACAAGCCCGTTGTGGCGAACAAGCCCGCCGGCGCGGCGGGCAAGCCTGCGAGCTCCGCTAACAAGCCCGAGGCGGACAAGCCCGCGAGCGCCGCAAAGCTGAGCGCGGCTGCAATCGTCGAACGCACCATCTCGGCGCGTGGGGGCCGGGGCGCGTGGCACTCGGTTCAGACCCTTTCCTGGTCGGGCAAGATGGACGCGGGTGGCAACAACCAACGCTACCTCAAAGCGCCTGGAATGGCGGCGCCGCCCGTAAATGAAAATCCGGCCGCGCAGGTGCAGCTGCCCTTTACGCTCGAGATGAAACGCGGTCGCAAGAGCCGGCTCGAGCTGCAGTTCAACGGCCAGACGGCCGTGCAGGTCTATGACGGCAAACAGGGCTGGAAGTTGCGGCCGTTTCTGAACCGGCATCAGGTCGAACCCTATACCGCCGACGAGGCCCGTATCGCCGCCGATGAGTCGGACATCGCAGGCCGGCTCGTCGACGCCGCTGACAATGGAACGAAGATTGAGGTTCAAGGCGTCGAAAAGGTGGAGGGGAAGGCGGCCTATAAGCTCAAACTCACGCTCAGGAATGGTCACGTCGTGCACGAATGGGTGGACGCGCAGTCGTTTCTCGAGGTCAAGGTGGAAGGTACGCCGCGCCGCCTCGACGGTAAAATGCATGCGGTCGCGGTGTACATGCGCGACTATCGCAATGTCTCCGGCGTGCAGATTCCTTACCTTATTGAAACCACCGTGCAGGGTGTCGAGCGCACCGAAAAGATCATCATCGAGAAGGCGGCGGTGAATCCGCACCTGGATGATTCGCGGTTTGCCAAGCCCACGTGAGCGTCGCGCCGCGGACGAGGAATCGACTGATGATAAGAAGAATCTCTGATCGTGTGACGACGTTTGCCGTTGCCACTGGTCTGGCGCTCGCTGCCGCGAACGCGCTCGCCGCCGATACTCCAATGCCACCCGCCATGGCCGATGATGGCGGCGCGAGGGGTGAGCATCATACCCACGCGACCAATCAGGTCACGGTGTCCACCGCGCAGTATGCCGTGCCCGCCGTCACATTGGTGCGGCAGGACGGGCAGGGCGTATCGCTGCCTTCGGAAATGAACGATGGGCGGCCGGTCGTACTCAATTTCATTTTTACGACCTGCGGCTCGATCTGTCCCCTGATGAGCCAGGTGTTTGGGCAGTTCCAGCGCAAGCTCGGCGCCGACAGCGAGCACGTGCACCTGATGTCCATTTCTACCGATCCGGAAGAAGACTCGCCGGCAAGGCTGCGCAAGTACGCGCAGGTATACGGCGCGCGCGCCGGCTGGAACCACTACACGGGTACGCTGGAAGCGAGCCAGAGCGCGCAGCGAGCTTTCGGCGTCTATCGTGGCGACAAGATGAGTCATACGCCGGTAACGCTACTGCGCCTGGCGCCGGGCCAGCCCTGGTTACGGATCGATGGTTTCGTGACCCCGGACGAGCTGCTGCAGCACTACCACCAGATGCTCGCGGTCAGATGACTCGAGGCGTGGCCACCTGGCTGCTGTGCCTGGTCGGCCTGGGCGCCGCTTGCGGATTGCTCGCGGGTGCGCAGGCCACCGAGGTCGGCCAGACAATCTATCGTCGGGGTATGTTGCCATCCGGTGAGCCGCTGCAGGCGGAGCGCGAACCGGGCATGCACATCGAGGGCGCCACAGCGGCCTGCATCAATTGCCACCGGCGCAGCGGCCTCGTCATGAAGGAGGGCCGGCGCACGATCCCACCTATTGCCGGCAGCTATCTGTTCCATCCGCGCGCCGCAAACGCCGACGAGCTGGATCTGCCTTTCGTCGAGGGAATGAGGGCCGATCGCGACCCTTATACGGAGGAAACGCTGGCGCGTGCGATCCGCACCGGCATCGGCGCCGACGGCAGGTCGCTCAGCTATCTGATGCCGCACTTCAGGCTGGCCGACGCCGAGATGGCCGCGCTCATTGCGTATCTGAAGCAGCTCTCGCCCGGGAGGGTACCCGGCGTGACCCGATCCGTGCTGCATTTCGCGACGATTGTCACACCCGACGCGGATCCCCTGGAGAGTAAGGGCGTGATCGAGGTGCTCACCAGGTTCTTCGACGACAAGGATCGCTACACCCGGGCGGAGAGCCCACGCCTGCATTCGTCGCGCCGCATGATGTTCAAGGTCAATCGCCGTTGGGAGCTGCATGTCTGGCGGCTTACGGGCGGTGCCGAGAGCTGGGAGGCGCAACTGCGGGCGAAACTGGCCGCCGAGCCTGTGTATGCAGTGATTTCCGGCGTGGGCGGACGCACGTGGGAGCCGGTGCAGCGTTTCTGCGAGGCCGAGGAGTTGCCCTGCCTGTTCCCGAACCAGGACCTGCCCGTAGACCGGGAGACCGACTTCGACACCCTGTATCTCTCGAAGGGCGTGTTGCTGGAGGCGGAGCTGATCGCGCACGAGTTGCGCGGCAGGCAGGACAAGACGGCCTTGCACCGCGTGGTGCAGATCTATCGCGCCGGGGATGTGGGCAAGGATGCGGCAGCAGCATTGCACGCTGCGCTGCGCGATGACGGGATGCTCGTTCTCGACAAAGCCCTTGCCACCGGGGCGTCAGGCCATGAGCTGACAGCCCTGCTGGCCGCGGCCGAACCAGGTGACGTGCTCGTGCTGTGGCTGCGCACGAAGGATATCGCGGCGCTCGGCAGGCCGCCCGGCGGTCTTCCGGTCGTGTACATGTCCGGCCGCATGGGCGGACTCGAGCACGCGCCCTTGCCGGCCGCGTGGCGCGACATTACGCGCATGGCCTACCCATTCGATCTGCCCGACCACCGGCGCGTGCAGGTCGATTATCCGCTGGGCTGGTTCCGCATGGAGCAGATTCCGGTGGTGGCCGAGCAGGCGCAGACCGACAGCTATCTGGTGTGCGCCATCCTCTCCGAGGCCATCAATCACATGGTAGACACCTTCGTGCGAGACTATCTGGTCGAGCGCATCGAAGAATCGCTCGAACATCGCATCATCACGGGCTATTACCCGCGCCTGGCGCTCGCACCCGGACAGCGCTTCGCTTCCAAGGGAGGGTTCGTCGTGCATTTCGCGGGCCCCACGGGCCCGCGCGTGCTGCCTGACGGCGGCTGGATCATTCCTTGAAAGGCACCTGGCGGGCGGGCTTGGCCCCCGAGCGGTCCGCACAGTTCCCCAGGCGAATCGCGCTGATTTCCGAGTGCACCACCTGCTGCTCCTGGTGCGCTTCACTCGAGTCCTGATAGCTGCCGGAGCTGGCCACAGTCAGGACGTCGTGGAAAGTCACGGATCGATCGTTGCTGGTCGGACACATCCAACTCATGACATAGCGATTGCCGTTATGGCTCATGGGCGCGAATCGGCAGCCTCTGCGCTCGAGATCCGCAAGCTTCTTTTTGATGTCGCTCGTCGGATCGCTGCATTTCTTCACCGTCGTGGTCTGCGGTTGGTTGCGTCCCATGGCCAACTGCGTCCGCCGGTACTCCCACATGCCCGCCTGGAATGCCGGCAGCTCGATCGAGGCACCCGCCGCCGGCGGACCGGCCGTGACCGCGGGGCTCGTCCAGGTGACAGCCAGCGTCAGTCCCGCGGTAACCCCGATGACGCCGTCAACCAGTCTTCGTCCAGGCATGTAGCCAACAGTATGTCTATTTTCCCGCTTGCGCAACCCGCTTCGTCGCGCCGAAGACGAATCTGCCGCGCATCACGCTCGCGTGCCCCGGCGCCGTACAAAAGAACGTGTAACTGGCTCCTTCCTCGAGCGCGCTGCTGTTGAATTTGATGGTGGCGGTCTCTCCACCACCGACCACTTTGGTCGCGGCAATGATCCGTCGGTCGTTCGCTGGCAGGAAGTCGTGAGCCAGGCCCGCGGCCATTCCCCCGTTGATGATCCCTGACACGTCCGAAGTCCTGGCGAGCACCCAGTCGTGACCCATGACTTTCGCCTGCAGCTTGCCCGAGTGCCGCAGCGTCACTTCAATGTCAGGACAATCCGCGGATACGGCAAGCTCGTGCAGATTGTACTGCATCATGTCGTTGGCTTCGATTGTCAGGTTGCAGGTTGTGGCGCAAGCCACGCGGTCCACGAGCATGAGCGCCAAGGCGCCGGCGAGTTGCACTTTTGTCATGGTATGCCTCACAAAGCCATCCAGTAGAACAGGAACACTGAATTGTTTTGACTGGCCGAGCGTCCCGAACCGTCGTAGTTGGATGAGCCGCCGTTGAAGCGCAGGTACCCGGTGTACTGCACGCCGAGCCGGATGTTCACCCACGGACGTCCGAATGAAGTCAGCTTCCCGAAGGGAACGCATTCGAGCTGCAGTTGATAGCCGCGTGTGTCCGGCGAGCCATTGTTGCTTCCCGACAGGGGCGCGGAAGCGTAAAAAGTCTGATCCGCGCCGCCGCTGATGTCGAACACGCCGGCGCCGGCGCTCCACGTCTGGCGGTAGACGAACGACGCATCCAGCCTGAGCACGTTGAGATGATTCGAGGCCGCCGCGGCGCCCCCCGCATTGAAGGTCGCGCCCAGGCTTTGATTCTCATGGATGTACGAAGCGTTCACTGTCAGGCCATGCTGCCCGTCGTCCGTGTATTGGTAAGTCGCGTCGAATCCGAGATCGGTATACCGGTTCGTGTCCGGCACCGTGGTGTCCGGCTGCAGCTTTGCCTGCAGACCGAAGACCCCCGCTGAGAAGTACTGTGCGTTCGCCCCGAACTGCAGCGCCGCGCGCCAGTAGGGGGCAACGCCGTTCACGTGTGAACTGGCATCGGCCGTCAGCCCCACGTTTCTCAGCCAGCGATCCGATAAGTCCCGATAGAAGCCCGCCTCGAGATAGAGATGCTCGTGAATCATCGTGTACGCCGTTGCGCCGAGCACCGTCTGGGCGAGGCCGCCCTCTATCAGCGTGGCTGCGGCGGGACCCGGCACCAGCGGCGAGGAGATGTACGGGAATCCCCATCCCGGGGTCGAATTCCACAAGTCCTGAACAGTGGGATTGTTGTTGATTGAAATACCGACAATGGCATCCGTGCCGGCGAACTTGACCGCGCGAGCGTAGCGCACGTCGAGATTGTCCCAGCTCGTGTGACGATCTTCGCCACTATAAGTGACCTGGGAGAATGCTCCGAGGTGCTCCGAAATACGGCCGCCGAAGAACAACGAGACCTGGTCCACGGAGACGTTGTCGTTGGTGCTGAATCGCCGCGCGGCAGGCTCGGGCAACGGCTCGGAGACGTGGCTGAACCCGCCTTGCACCATGATGGCGAGCGGCATCTGGCCGTCGGCATCTCCGTACGTGTACCCGTTCAACTTGAACTGGCGGCCATAGGCGGTCAGCGCTGGCCCGAATGACAGCGTGTGGCACTGGGAACAGGGCATTCCGGTCTGCCGGGCGAAGCTCGGTATCGCCGTCGCGTCCTTGAAGCTCGCAAGGGCGAGCGGAACCAGCAGCAGCGCGAGTGTCCATGCTGCACTGAAGCATGCGGGCTGAACTGGCTGTATAGTGGAGCCTGGGGTCGGCAAACGCAGGCGTGTCATGACGCGGCTTCCTCTGGCTATTCTTGTGCGAAATTGCCGTGTCCCGGCGGAGCTGATCTAAGTCGCAGCGAGCCTAACTCCAGTATCCCGCACCGCGCGCGGTGGGCGAGTGCGTACTCAACACCCGGGTAACTCGTTACGTATTAACCTCCGTTTCCGAAGGGATGAGAGCCGGATGCGGGGGCCCAGAACTGGGCTATAGTCGGCGGCTGGCCCCGCCACAATCGGTCAAAATAATGAGGGCCATTTCCGGGAGGGTGCGTGCGCGTTTCTCGACTGCTCATCGTTCTGTGCGCGTTGGCTGCGCCGTTGGCGCGCGGCGACCCGCTGCAACATGAATTCCTCCTGTTCACCAGCGCCGAGTTCGCCGGAACCTTCGACCGGCAGGCGCCGGAGACCCAGGTCGTCGACGAGGTGCTCAAGGCCGACATGCTGTTCAGCCTGCAGCATGGGCCGCTGAAGCTGTTCGGTGAGTACCTCGTCTCCGATCATGAGGGCGATCTGGAGCGGTTCCAACTGGGCTGGCAGCTCTCGGACGATACGATCATCTGGGTGGGACGCTATCACCAGCCCACCAGCGTCTGGAATCATGACCATCATCACGGCCAGTATCTGCAGACCAGCATCACGCGGCCCGCTATCGATGAGTGGGAGGATCTGGGCGGCATCCTGCCGCAGCACTTCACGGGGGTGCTGCTCGAATCGAGCCGGCCGGTGTTGGATGCCTGGCAGCTGCGCACCGCAGTCGGCGCCGGGCTCGCGCCGCAGCTGAATCCGGAGGGGCTGCAGACGTTCAATCTGCTGCATCCCGACTCCAACCGGCGGCAGGTGGGATACCAGGCGCGCGCCTCGTTGCATCCCGGAGAGTTCACCGAGTCCGGCATCGGAGCGCTGGTTGCGGACGATAGACTGAGTGCAGTCGGCTGGAACTTCCCACCTGGCACTGGATTTGACGACGTCGACTTGCGACTGTACGGGGTGTTTGGCACTTACGCTGCGGCCGCGTGGAAGTTGACGGCAACCGTTTACTATGCCGATGCACGGTTGGAGCGGCACGAATCGATCGCGGCGAGCGACTTCATCGTCGGGTGCGTGCAGGCGGAACGGCGGTTTGGGCACGAGCTCACGGGTTTCCTCCGCTGGGAGGACTCTTCGGGCGCCGGTCGCTCCCAATATATAAAATTGTTCGAAGAGTTCGCGCGGCTAGGGCACATCGCAGGACTGCGTTGGGATTTCGCCGAGAACCAGGCGCTCACGCTGCAGCTGTCCGACACACACACACTGAACGGGCACTTCGCGGACTTCCGGTTGCAGTGGAGCGCGGCGTTCTTCTAACCATGCGTCGCGCACTTCTCCTCACCCTGCTTCTCGTTTTGTGCACGCAAGGTGTCGCAGGCACCCAGGCGGTCGTGCTCGTCGTCCCGGCCGACAGCAACGTCGTGGATCTGGAGCCGGTCACCGTTCGCAAGCTCTTCCTCGGACTGCCCGTGCTGGTCAACGGAGTGCCCTTGCATCCGTTCAGAAACCGCAGCGATGCGCAGCTCGATCCGATATTCCTGCAACAGATCGTGGCGATGTCGCAGTCGGCCTACGACCGCCAGATCCTGATCGGAGTGAACCGGCAGGGATGGCTGCGGCCTGTCGAGCTCACGACGCGCGCCCGCGTGCTGGCCACGCTGTATTCGGACCCCAACGCAGTAACCTTCATGTGGCTGCGTGATGTCGAGCGCAACCCGAAGGTCAGGGTCATCCGAGTGCTATGGAGCGATTGACCAACAGCCTGCGCGTGCGGCTCACGAGCGTGGTGCTCGTGATTCATGCAGCGTTGGTGCCCCTGTTGTACCTGGGTGTGTCCGCCATCGTGGAGGACGGCTATGCCGAGCTGTTCGTGAATCCGTTACGCTCAAACAGCAGATTGATCGCGGA
Organism: Gammaproteobacteria bacterium; assembly: GCA_028293805.1. Classification (GTDB taxonomy): domain Bacteria; phylum Pseudomonadota; class Gammaproteobacteria; order Steroidobacterales; family Steroidobacteraceae; genus 13-2-20CM-66-19. The sequence goes on along the minus strand of JAQGOC010000304.1, from coordinate 42,403 downwards.
CGAGCTGGAGGCGGCGGACGCACAAGAGTTCCCGCGGTACGCTGGGGCGCTACTCGACAGCGTCGTCCTGAGCGGACAGGTGGTGTTCGCCGAAATCACGGATGGCGCGCAAACATTGCACAGCTCCCTTTCTTCCGTTTCTCCTGGCCGCGCCCGCGGCGATGATTTCGAGTTTGCCGATCACGGTGATCAGGTCTATTACATCTCTCATCGCGTCAAGCGCGGAACCCGTTGGGTTGTCTTGAGGCTGGGTTTCGACGAGGGCCCGACCTTGGAACGGATCGCGGCAGCCAAGCGCCGTGTGCTGGCGGCGGTGCTCGCGTTTACGGCCGCTTCGATTGCCGTTGCGATCTGGCTGTCCGCGGTCATCGCACGTCCGATGGTGCGCTTGCAGGAAGCGGCTAAACGCGTCGCTGGCGGCGATGTGCACACGGAATTGCAGATGCACAGCTCTATACGCGAAGTGCGCGAGCTCAACCACCACCTGGAGCGGATGCGGCAAGAATTGGTAGGGACCAACGACCGCCTCGAGAGCGAGATTCGCGGGCGTGAAGCCTCGGAGCAGAAGCGCCTCGATCTCGAACGCCGCCTGCTGCATCGGGAGCGGATAGCGAGCATAGGCACGCTGGCGGGCGGCGTTGCTCATGAGTTCAACAATATCCTGACGCCGATTCTGCTGTATTCGCAGATAGCGCTCGACGATACAGCGCCCGATGGCGCACTCGCCCGGGATCTCACGCGCATCGTGGCTGCCGCCCACCGGGCGCGCAGCCTCGTCAACCGGATTCTGACCTTTAGCAGGGAGATGCATTCGCAGGAGCCCGCGGTCTTCTCGCTGCGCCCGACTGTGGAGGAGGCGCTGGCTCTCATGCGGGCCATCGTGCCGGCCAACATCGAGGTCGATTTCGACGCGAGCGAAGATGGCACGGCCGTGCAGGGCGACCCCAGCCTCGTGCACCAGGTTGTCATCAACCTATGCACGAATGCCTATCAGGCCATGCGCAGGACCGGGGGCAGACTTTCGGTAAAGTTGCGCGGGATTGACAATCCAGGCGACGGCCAGATCAACCCGGGCAGCTACGCTCTTCTCGAAGTCGGGGACACGGGACACGGCATGGAGCAGGCGGTGATTTTACATATCTTCGAACCGTTCTTCACGACCCGCGACGTGGGCGAGGGAACGGGGCTAGGATTGTCAGTGGTGCATGGAATAGTCACGTCCATGGGTGGCAGCATCACGGTGGAGTCTGCTGTCGGGCAGGGCACCACGTTCCGAGTGTATTTGCCGGCCGCCGCGGCGCAGGTGTGCGAGCGCAGCGGCGCTTTGGGCTGAACGGCTTCGGGAAAGCGCGAAAAATGGCATCCATTCTAGTCGTTGACGATGAGCCGGAAGTAGGGGAAGCGATCCGTCGCGTCCTCGCGCGCGCGGGCTTCCTGGTTGCCGTTGCGAACAGTGCCGAGGACGGTCTTCGGAGGATGGATGAGCAACGGCCCGACATTGTCATCACCGACGTGATCATGCCCAAAGTGCACGGTCTGGAGCTCATCACAATGCTGCTCAGCCGCCATCCCCGCGTGCGGATCATCGCCATCTCCGGTGGCGGCAGCTTCGGGCCGCTCGCATACAAACCGGATGCCATCAGCACCCATGCGTATCTGGCGGCGGCACGGGAGGCTGGCGCGCAGGAGTTGCTGACCAAGCCCTTCGACATGAGCGACCTGCTGGCCGCGGTTCGCAAGCTGCTGCCGAACTAAGACGTTTTTAAGGCGGGTTGCCGGCGGTATTGTCGATGCGCGATGCTGGTGCGGCTCGCCAGTTCGCACGACTGCCACGGCGCACACCGCGAAACGTTGCGCCAAGTCACATTTCCGGCCGCCGCCCCCCGGTAAACCCGTCGATTCCGCCGGTGAACGAGCCTTTCGAGCTCGTCGCTCCTGTGCATCGCATGTGATTCCGCGGCAGCAGCCCGGGACCGCCAGCGGGACTACTGTGTTTTACCTCCTGGGCTCAGTGGAGTTGTACCACTGTCAGCGAACCGTCACATCTCGCACCATTGCATCCGGGATCGCCTAGACACAGTCCGTATGGCAGTCGACCGGTGGAGACAACACCGGCGCATCGGGGAGAGAGCCGCATGTGCAAGTATCGCTTGGTAGTGGGCGCGCTGTTGATCAGCGCAGGATTATGGGTATGCGTGCCCGCGCAGGCGCAGTCCTTCCGCGTACAGTGTCCGGACAAGACGGCCCTGCATCCGGGCGCAAAGACGGATAAGGGGAGCATCAAATGCCAGCACATCGCCGGTAGCGACGGCTTCGCCACCATGGCGGATGGCAACCAGATCTATCTGTTCGGCTTTGCCCCCCTGTCGGGACTCGAGGACATTCAGGGCGGGCTGCCTGGAACAGAGCTCGCCTCCACCTTCAACAAGCCTTACTCCGGTCCGATCGTCGCCGACCTCTCGTCCGCGACACACCCGGCCGGCGGCAACGTCAACGCCGCAATTCGCGAGCCCGCAATGCTGATGAACATGGGGGTCCTGGCCGCGAACGCGCCCGCTCCCCTGATCGCCATTGACGAGGACGACGAGCTCTATCTCACTCTTTCGAATGTCGGAATGATCATGCGGCCCGACCTTTTCGAGCAGCACACCGTCCACTTCCACGGTTACCCGAACGCCTCATCCTACTTCGATGGCGTTCCCGACGCCTCGGTCGCTATCAACATCGCCGGCAGCTTTACCTACTACTACACGGCACCGGATGCCGGAACGTATTTCTGGCACTGTCACATCACCCCGCCCGAGCACCTGCAGATGGGCATGGTCGGGCAGCTGTTCGTCAGGCCGCGCCAGAACCAGGTGCCCAAAAACACCTCGCTGCGGGACGCGCTGGTGAATACCTACAAGCACTCAGACGGCACGACATACGACCCTTGCGTCGCCGATGTGCTGTGCTCTTCCCCGATCCCGCCCGCCCAATTGTCACCTGTCAAGCAACCGGCAGCCGGGGCGAAGTACGCCTACAACGACGGCGACGGCTCGACGCAGTACGACGTCGAATACCCGCTCCAGATGATGGGCTTCGACCCGAACTTCCACTTCGTCGGGATGACCTTCAATCCCGAGGCGTTCGCCGACATGAAGGACAAGTACTTCCTTCTCAACGGCCGCAGCTATCCGGACACCGTCACGGCCGGAGTTATCGCGACCGCGGCGAGCGACGGCGTCTCACGGCCGGCACAGCCGCTGCCAGCCGCGATCATCATCGATAAAACCCACGGGCAGAAACGGGCCCTATTGCGGATATCGGACCTCAGCGTCACGGAGTTCTCGACTCTCGCGACGGTCGGGGTGCCAATGAAGGTGATCGGCTTTCACGCGCGCATGCTGCGCGACGAGGCCGGAAACAATATGTTTTACGACACCAACTCGATCACGATCGGCGGCGGCGAGTCGATCGATGTGATTCTCGATGTCTCCGATCCGGCCTATACCGCTGGGCAGACATTCTTTCTCTACTCCACGAACCTCGATCATCTGTCGAACGACGCCGAGAACTTCGGCGGCATGATGACCGAGATTCGTATTCTCTAAGGAGAGCGACCCGTGAAGCACCCGAATTTCTGCGTACACACGGCAGCTCTTGGCGCGGCAGTCGCGGCAATTTGCGCCGCCGCACCCGCCTGGACGGCAGTCCCCGGCATCGTGGGTGCAAATGGCCCACAAACGGCTGCGTTCCTGCTCGACGCGGCCGAAGGCTACTCGTCGCAGCCGGATGGCGCCTCGGTCTATTCCTGGGGTTACGGCTGTGCCAGCGCGCCGACCGGTTACGCGCCCGCCGCGATGACGGCCATCAGCTGCGGCACGATGCAAATTCCCGGCCCGACCCTGATCGTCAATGAGAACGACGTGGTCACCGTCACACTCATTAACAATCTACCGGTGGCGGCCGGCCCCACGTCCATTCTGTTTCCGGGATTCGATGTCAGCACGACAGTCGCAGGAACGCAGACCGGCACGGCAGGTGTATTGACCCGAGAGGCGCCATCGAGCAGCTGCGATCCCACCACGCACGTCGGCTGTAATACCGTGACGTACACGTTCACGGCGAAAGGGCCCGGCACCTACGCCTACTACAGCGGTACGCAAGGCGACCTGCAGGTCGAGATGGGCCTCTACGGCGCCGTCATCGTGCTACCGAATGCGACCGACGCCAGCATCAGCTCGTGCAAGCGGGGACCGTTCTCTCTGGCCGCGGCCGCATACAAACATCCGCAGAGCTGCTACGACCGCGAATATCTGTTCGAGCTGGCGGAGATGCAGTCCTCGATCCACGACGAGGCTCTGGCGCAGAAGCAGGCATGCGAGGGCGCGATTGCCGCGAACCCAACGGCAACGTGCCCGCTCATCAGTGCCAAGACCGAGCCATATCATCCGAACTACTTCCTGGTGAACGGCCGTTCGATGCCCGATGACATGGATGCGTCCTTTGCGCCGATGTATCCGCAGCAGCCATACAATGGCAATCCGCACATGCACCCGAACGAGCTCGTGCTGATTCGCGAGATCGGTCAGGGGCGTATTCAGCATCCGCTGCACATTCACGGCAACCACGCCCGTGTGTTGGCGCGGGACGGCAATCTGCTGCTCGCAGCCAACGATAAGCTGTCGCCCCTGGCCGGCGGTGTCCCGCGGCTCGCTGGACCGCTGATCTTCACGTTCCCGTCGGTGTCGGGGCAGGCGGTCGATGCCATTTTCACGTGGACCGGCAAGGGTCTCAACTGGGATGTGTATGGGCACACCGCGGCTGCAAACATCCCCTGCGTACCCGATGCGAACGGCTACTACACATCGATGGCGGGCGCGCCCAACTATGGCGAGTACTGTGCTGACCACAACAAAACCATTCCTATCACCCCACCTGATCCGCAGATCGTCGCGAATGGCCTGTGGTATGGCGGCACGCCCTACCTCGGGTTGTCCGAGTCGGCTGCCCTCGGGTTTCCGTCCACCCCGTTACCCCCAGGCACGGCAAAGCAGAACCAGAGCGCCGGATACGCGTACATGTGGCACTCGCACGATGAGCGCGAGATCACGACGAACGACGTTTTTCCCGGTGGAATGATGATGATGCTCGTCATCGATCCGCCGTCCGCCCCGATCGACGAGGCGAAATAAGTGAGCAGCGCCAAGGAAACTCGAATGCACAACTCAAACAAAAAACTCGGGCTGCACACCGCGTCGCTTGCCATGGCACTGCTTGCTGCAACAGGGGTCGGCGCCGCCGCTACCAATGTCAGCCTCACTGCGCAGCGTGCAACCGCAACGATGACCGATGGCACGCAGGTGCCCATGTGGGCGTACTGCGGCAGCGCGGACTCGGGATCGGCGGGTAAGACGGTCGGCGGCACATGCCCCTTGCCTCCCATCGCCGGAACGTCCGCCGTAGTTCCGCCGTGGACTCCCGGTCCCACGATCATCGTGCCAAGCAGCGACAGCCTGGTTATCAAGCTGACGAATACCCTGCCTGTCGCGACATCCCTCACCATACTCGGTCAGTTGGGTGGCGGACTGGGTACCCCGACGCCGGACCCTGTCGGCCCGATCATTCACAAAGATGCGACGGCGACGACGTGGCCGGTAACTGCTCCGGGCACGTTCAAACCACCCACTCAGGGCGTCCGAGCCCGCTCCTTTGTACCGGAAGCTGCATCAGGCACGAGCGGCAACTCCCAGACCTATACTTTCACCAAACTCAAACCCGGCACCTACCTGTATGAGACGGCGACGCATCCGTCATTGCAGGCTCCAATGGGGCTGTATGGTGTGTTGATCGTAACGCAAGCCCCGGTTACCGGCGGCACGCCCGCCGCGATCACGACCGCCGGTACCGCCTTTCCCGCCGGGGCTGTGAACGGCGTACCCGTCGATGCACTGGCCTACGACTCGGATGCGACGTTTCTGATCAGCGAAGTCGATGCAGTGCAGAACGCGGCCGTCGATGGTGCCGCCGTTGCCGGTACGAGCGATCGCCTCGCGTGGAATGACGCCACATGCGTGCCGAACTGTTATCCCCCCGCGGTGAACTATGCGCCGACCTACCTGCTGCTGAACGGGCAGGGCTTCGACCGCAACAACCCGGGCGGTAATGCGGCGCAGGTGTCTCCGCTGTACAAGACCGGAAACGTGATGGTGCGTGTGGTTAATGCCGGCCTGCGGACACACGTTCCGTCGCTCGTCGGCCTGCCGCTCGCACTGATTGCGGAGGATGGCAACCGCGAGCCCGGTGCGCCCAAGATACAATCCGAGCTTCTGATGCCGGCGGGTAAAACTCGCGATGTGCTGGTCACGCCGGGCAACACAGGCACAGCTTACAGCGCGGCAGCCTACGGCTTCTTCGATCGTGCCCTGGGCCTCTCATCGCATGGCCAACCGAACGGCGGTGCGCAGGGATACCTCGCAATTGTCGACCCCGCCACGGGCGGGTCGTCCAAGACATTCAATACGTGGCTGGGCGGCACAGCCGGCAAGGCGGCAGCAGTCACTGCGCAGCCCGTCCCGGACGCGTTTACGGTACCGAAGTACGTAAAGACCTATTCAAACAACGTACTGACCAACGATATCGGGATCTACAGTGCCGCCGTCAGTGTTCCACCCACGAAGGGTGTCGTTACCCTGAAGACGGACGGCTCTTTCGTCTACACAGCCGGCCCGACGTTCACCACTGACGGCCCTGATAGCTTCACCTATTGTGGCAACGGCGACCCATCATTGTGCGCGAGCGTAACTCTGACTGCCGGTGCCGGCGTGGTTTCCTTGAGCACCACGGCAGATTCCTACACGAGCCGGGTCGCAACAGTCTTTCGCACCATGACGGGTGAGGGCGTTCTCGCCAACGATTTCGATACACAGGGATTCCCCCTGACGGCGGCGCTCGACCCCGCCAAGGCACCTTCCGGCTGTGCGGTTGTCCTCAATCTCGACGGCTCTTTTCTGGCGACGAACGGGTCGTCTGCGGGCGGAACCTGTACGTTCAACTATTTTGCCACCGACTCGCAGGGCACCAAGAGCTCCAGCACGCTGGTCACGGTGAATTTTCAGGCTGGCAGTCAGCTTGCCGTCACAGTACGGGACGCGCTCGGCATCACTCAGAACGCGACGCAGGTGGCGAGCGCCACCGCAGCGTCGACGACGGTGCTGGACGACTACATGTGGCTGATCGAAGAGGATCCCACGTTCCATACGGTTCCGGGCGTAACGCTGGCCAATGGGCCGGATGGGAACCCGGGCAGGTCACTGAGCAATAGCTTGCACGTCAGTCACTCTCCGATCGTGGCGGCCGGCTGCACAGGGCCGCTGTCCTGCGGTGACGCGCAGAGCTATGGCGGCATAGCCCGGACCCCGGCGCCGCGCTCACTCCCATTCGATGTCGCGCTCGATTCGACCAAGCACTATTTCATTTCCGTGCTGCCTGGCGATGCCGGCAACGCGTTCATCAATGCGGTTTCGGGCGATCCGACCGTAGCTGGCAATTGCACGTTCAGCAACACGGGTCCTGTGGCTGCGACGGACTGCGGACACACGCTCGGCGGCGCGAACGTTGCTCCACCAGTTGCAGCCGCCGGACCATGGCCGGCTGTCACGGTGCTCGTCGATCCAAATCCTCTGAAACCCGCCCAGCTCGCGATCATCGTGTTCGAGGACAACAATCCCACGAACGGCGACGTGGATGACGCCGAGCCCGGTCTAGGTGGCTTCAACATCATCATCAATGACGCTGCTGGCCGCTCAGGAGATCCGGCGGGCCAGATCACGTACGACGCGTTCAACATGCCGCTGACGAATGGGCTCATCGGGAAACCCGGCTGCCCGAACGAGGAGAATCCGACCGTCCAGAGGGACAAAGCGCTCACCCAGGCAGAGCAGAACAGCCTCGTTGGCGCGATCTATACCTGTCCGGATGGTCATCGCAATATCTCCAATATCACGGTAACCGGTGCCGGTGCGATTCGAACCGTTCGGATCACCACGACGACGCCTCACGGCTTCGCTGTAGGAACTGCTGTCGACCTCAGCGGGGTCGCCGACTCACTGCACGCAGCGCTGAACGGCTCATTCGCGGTTTTCCGCGTCATCAGCTCGACCGTGTTCGACATCCGCACGGCAGTGCCTGGCGGTCAAGTAACTGTCGGCAAAGCGGCGAGCGCCCGCGATCCCGTGCGCTATCAACTGGCCGGGCATGCACTGGTGAAGAACATCATGCCCGGTCGCTTCGATATCCTTGCGCACCCGAGCGCCGCCCGCCAAGGTAATAACGAGACTTGGTGGCAGGTATCGACGCTCGAGGGCACGCCGGCAAACGATGCGTTTACGCGCGCCGGCGAGCCGGCGTATTTTCAGGAATTTGGCCCTCCCGGGTACCACGCGTTCATCGGATTCATCAGCCCGGACCGGATCGCCGCAGTCAACACCGTCATGGCCGGCTCGAATACGGTCAAGGGGCGTGTGACGAACGTGCACATGTCGCGCCCTTCGGCGATCTTCAACTACGACTCCGGCTCGCGTGAGCCCCTGTCTGCGACTGCTTGCTTCGTGAGCCTCAACACCAGTAGCGGTAACGGCGCCAATGCCGGGTTCGCGCAGTGCGACGCCGAAGGCAATTTCAAGCTGACCGGAATACCGGGCGGGAACCATCAGGTCGTGGTCTGGGACCAGTGGCTCGATCAGATCATTGCGTACTTCTCAGTCAACGTTCCGAGTGCGGCCGCGCAGGTCCCTGGCACTCCGAACCCACCGGCACCTGGCGGTGAGACCGGGAACGAGGGTCCGGTCCCGGTCTCCTCAGTGGCTGGCGTGACTGTCGACATGGGCGATCTGCCCGTGTTCAGCTGGTTCACCCGCGTCGATGAGAACGCGTTCGTCTATGTCGATGCCACCTGCCCGCAGAACGCAATTGCAGCTTCCACAGATCAGGCCAGCCTGAAAGCCGCACTGGCGACGTGTCCGACTGCGCCGCTTGCGCAGATTCCCATCACCATCCGCTATCGCAACGGCAGCATCTCCAACGTCCTCCAGACCGATTCGAACGGCAATGCCACGTTCAATGAGCTGTTCCCGCTGTTCAACTGGTATGTCGCGGAAGTCGACCAGACGCGCTACGCCCCGCTGACCGCCCGTGTCGTAGTCGATGGCGGCGGCAAGCCGGACTGCACGAGCACCACGAGCAACGCAAGCGACGGCACGTTTACGACGGCTGTCAACACGCCCTGCGACAGCCCGGCACCGGGCGTTCTGACCTCGACCTATCCGGACGGTACGCCGACCGAAAAGACCTATACCGCTGGCGAGCTCTACTTCGGGCTGCAGGGCTTCATCTCGGAGACGGCGAAGATCGACTGGGGCAAGACCATGCTGCCCCCTGGGCAGAACGGCGGCTTTTCCGGGCTCGTCGTCTACACCTCGACTCGCGGCTTCGACGATCCAAGCCTCGAAGTGCAGTTCAAGTGGGAGCCGCTGGTGCCGCGCGTGCCGGTGAACCTCTATGAGAAGGTGACCGCGACGGATGGCAGCACCAGCCTGAGGCTGGTCGCCCAGACCTTCACGACGAGCTTTGACGATGTCGCTGCGGGCCTCCAGGACGCGCAACATAATCCTCTCGTGATCCCGAAAATGAATTGCCCTGGCCAGGTTGGGGATGACCCGTACGTTCCGCAGGTTCTCGGCACCGACCTGGGCCGCTGCTACGATGGTTTCCACAATTGGAACCAGGTGCAGCCCCAGACTTACGACGGCTATTACCAGTTCGCGACGATTTATCCGAGCGGCATCTACGCTGACGGTACACCGGTCGTACCCACCGAGTCGCAGGTGGCGGTGCCCAATGGCGCCTATGTCATCGAAGTCGTACCGCCGGCCGGGTACGAGATCGTCAAGGAAGAAGATAAGAACATTCTGATCGGTGACGCCTGGGTTGCACCGCCCGCGCAGCAATTTGCCGGCCTCGGCAACATCTTTATCCTGCCCGATCAGGCGACCGTGGCTTCCGCCTATAACCTCAATGGCGCCACCGCGGTCGACTCGCGGCTCGGCTTCGCCGATGGCAAGGTGCAGTTTCCGCTCTGCGCCGGCTCGCCCCACCGGGTTCCGGACTACCTGTCGCTGTTCCCGAACTCGGCACAGGTCGCGCCCTTCGCGGGAGCCGACCGCCCGCTGTGCGATCGCAAGGAAGTGACGATCACCGCCGGCCAGAATGGCGGCGCAAATTTCTTCCTCTTTTCGAACACGCCGCGCGCTGCAGAATTCACCGGCATCATCCTCGATGACGCCTCCGCCGAGTTCAACGTCGCGGCCCCGGACTTTGGCGAAAAATTCTCGGTCCCGTACGTGCCGGTCTCGATCAAGGACGGTTATGGCGTCGAGATCGAGCGCATCTACTCCGACCAGTGGGGTGGCTACAACGGTATGACGCCGTCGAGCTGGCAGGTGAACGTGCCGAACCCGGCCGGCTACTCGCCCAATATGCTGATCACCTGCATCAACGACCCGGGTCCACTCCAGAATGCGACGGGCGGGAGTGCGGTCGATCCCCAGTACATGCCCACGTACAGCAACTTCTGCTACACCAATCCATTCATGCCCGGTCTGACGACGTATCTAGACACGCCTGTGCTGCCCGTCGCGGCCTTTGCGTCGAACTACGTCGCGGGATACAACCCCGTTGACTGCGCGTACCCCGATGCAACTCCGGCGATCAGCCGCGTCGACGGCGACGGCGTCGGTCCGTGGATCAGCCCTAGCGGAAGCCGCAAGCTGAGGATCAAGGCGCTCGGCACCATCCAGGTCCCGAACCCTGCCTACCTCGGCCCGAGCGCGAGCGCCGACCCGTATAACACTAAGACCGTTTCACGCACGTACAGCTTCGCCGGCGGCCAAGGCATCGTTACGCTGAATGGCAACCCAGTCATGTCCGGCGTTACATGGGGTGACGACGTGATCGAGGTGACGTTGCCCGGGACAGTCGCCTCCGGGTCCTACGAGCTGGGAATCACGAATGCCAACGGCAAGCAGTCGGTCGATACGGTGACCGTAACGATCGAGTCCGCCAAGCCGACCGTCGTGCAGGCCCCCGGCAACAGCGTTACGACCGCAGGCCTTGCCCATCCCATTCAGGATGCGATCGACTCCGCCAAGCCGGGTGACCTGATCATTCTCGACGCCGGCATCTATAACGAGCTGGTCGTGATGTGGAAGCCCGTGCGCCTGCAGGGTGTCGGCGCCGCATCGGTCACCATCAATGCGGCCAAGTACCCGACCCACAAGCTCGAGCTGTGGCGGCCCGAGATCAATCAGCTGTTCGGTATCGACACGATCAGCGGTAACCAGGTGCCCAACCTGAATTCGCAGGTCGATCCGCTGCCGGGCCAGGAGATCACCGGTGGCATCGTGATCCTCGAACCTTCGGTGCTCGCCACCGAGGAGGGCGCCGGCATCACCGTCCTTGCAAAGGATCCGACAGCTGCAGGCGCCGGCTGCAACTCCAAGCAGACCAGCAGTTACTGGGACTCGACCCAGGTCGTGAACAATCGTGACGGTACTCAGCAGGGTGTCGTAAAGAACAACTGGCGCAGGATGGGCGAGAGCAACTTCACCTGCGCGAGCTCGCGAATCGATGGCATTACCGTGACGGGCGGCGATGCCGGCGGCGGTATCTACGTCAATGGGTATGCGCATGGCCTGGAAATTGCCAACAATCGCGTATACGGCAATGCCGGCGCCTTTGCCGGTGGCATCCGCGTCGGCGTCCCGCACCTGGAGGAGCAGGATCTGACCCTGATCCAGGCCGGGTTCAATAACGGCGTCAACATTCACCACAACTCGATCACGCAGAATGGCATGGTGGAAGCGCCAGCGACGATTGGCGGCACGCAAAGCGGCGCCGGTGCGGGTGCGGGCCTGTCGCTGTGCACAGGCACAAACAACTACTCGGCCAATTACAACTTCATCTGCGGCAACTACAGCTCGGGCGACGGCGGCGGTATTGGCCACCTCGGCTGGAGCAGCAACGGCACGATCAAGCACAACACGATCATCTTCAACCAGGCCTACTTCCAGCAGGCGAGCACCAGCGGTGGCGGAATCGCCATCGAGGGCGAGCCCCCGGCCGCGGGCGGCCTGTCACTGGGCATCGGCTCGGTGAACGTCGACTCCAATCTGATTCAGGGCAACTACGCCGAGAGCGGTCACGGCGGCGGTGTCGCGCTGATCCAGGTCAACGGCAGCGATCGAACCTGCCCGCGCAATGGCCCGTGCACTTTTGCAAACCACGCGACGCTGACGAACAATATGATCGTCGACAACGTTGCCGGCTGGTCGGGCGGTGGAATCTCGCTGGCCGACTCGATCAACGTCGCGATCGTCAACAACACGATATCGATGAATGACAGCGTGGGTATTGCGGGGCCGCTGTTCAATAATCCGACCCATGGCAAGCCGAGTCCGGCAGGAGTGGCTTCCCAGCTGACCACGGCAGCGCTGGTGCAGCAGGGTGCACCCTCGTTCTCCAGCCCGACGCTGACCAATAACGTGATCTGGCACAATCGGTCATTCTTTGCGAACTTCTACGGCACGATCAATCAGCCGAATAACGGGCGTGAGCTGGGAGTGAGCGGCCCCTACTACTCGAATGCGCAGCTGTGTGCTTCGAACTCCAGCGCCGACGCGTCACCTGCCGTCATTCAGAGCTGCGCGACCCTCACTACAGCGCTGAACTCCAGCAAGACGGCCCTGCAGTCGCTTGGCACAGGTGCCTGCGATGCGGCGAATGAGCGCTACTGGGATCTCGGTGTGCTGCAGGCGGACAATGTCCCAGTCTCCGCGACGAACCCGGGCCCGCTCGCGCTCGCCCCGAAGTACTCGATCCTGAGCGACACGACGGCATACGGCGGGAGTAACAACAAGGCTGCGGATCCAAACTTCGTGCATCCGTACTGCAACGGGTCGCAGACCATCAGCGCGTCGGCCGACGAGAGCGGCAATTTCGTCGACCTGCGATACGGTCCGCTGACGCAGACAGCTCCGATCGCGTACACCGGTACCGCGGCAAAACAGTCGTTCGCCGACTACCATTTGGCGGACACGACGAGCCCGGCCTGGGAGGCCGCTACTGCGAGCGGTGCTCCTGACCATGACTTCTTCGACACCAAGCGTCCGCAGGGAGGTGCATTTGATATCGGCGCGCATGAGCTGCCCGGACCTCCGGTACCCAAGGTGAGCTTCGCCCCCGCTGCGCTGGTGTTCCCAAATACGGCAGTCAATCGGGCGAGCAGCGCGCGGCTGGTCACCCTGTCAAACACGGGAAACGGGGTGCTCCAGCTGCAGAATGTCCTGCTCACGGGCCCATATGCGCGTGGCACTGGTGCTAATGCCGGAACGTGCGGAGCCACGGTAAATGCCGCGGCCAGCTGTACGATCGGCGTGGTGTTCACACCGGTGGCCTTGGGAGCGGCGCCTGGTACGCTGGCAATTACCTCCAATGATCCGACCGCGCCGACGATCAATCTGAGCGGTACGGGCACGCAGGGCCGCCTGACGTTCACTTCACTGACCGGCGGCTTGAGCGGTAATTCCTGGACCGTAGGCGCAACCACCGGCACGCGGACCCTCCTTGTGACGAATGTCGCGACGGGGGCGACCGCGGGGCCGGTGACACTGAGCGCGACGGTGGCTCTGTCCGGGGTGACGCCTGGCACCGCGTTTGCGGTCCAGTCAACGACATGCACGGCGAATGCGGTCCTTGCGCCAGCCTTCAGCAACCCGTTCACCTCCACGTGTCTGGTGCGCCTCACCTACACACGGCCGGCGGCGGCCCAGCGGCCAGCAAACGGCACGTTGACGCTGACCAGTGATGGCGTTGGCAGCCCGCAAGTCCTGCAGCTGACGGGCAATTGATTCGGTGTACAAACCGGGCCTGCGGCGCTCGCCTCAGGCCCGGACGCCGTGATGGGAAACCCGCCGCAGTTCACGCTCAGGAAGCATGGATTGGTATACGTTACCGATACTGACCCCGCTACGCCCCGAAGGGGCCAAGTGGGGCGAGGGGGGAGCCAACAATCAATGACTGACATGCCCCGTTTGCGGACCTGGACCGCTCTTCTCCTCCTGGGCTTCTGCGCCTGCGCGAGCGCCCCCCCGCCACACCGGCCCGCTGTTGTCGACAGATCGCCGGCCAAGGAGGCCAATGGCGCTGCCGCTACCGAGGCGAATGCCGGGGCTGAGGCAATGCGCAGCTGGGCTGCAGGGCAGGGTGCCTACTTCAAGCGCGCCTGGGGCGTTGATGTCGTCGGAGTGCGGCTGGTGGCGAGCGACTGGATGCTGGAGTTCAAATTCCGGGTGATCGACGCCACCAAGGCGGCTCCGCTGCTCGATGAGCACACGACGCCGTACCTTGTAGACGACGCCAGCGGGGCGCGGCTCGCCGTCCCGGCGATGGAGAACGTGGGTGAGCTGCGTCAGCACACGACGCCGGACCCGAACCGCATCTATTTCATGATTTTCGGGAATGCCAACAAAATCGTGCCGCGTGGCGGCCGCGTCAGTGTCGTGATGGGTAAATTCGAGGCGACCGGCCTGCCTGTGCAATGAGCCGTCACCGCGAGGCACTCGCTCCGGTGCGCAAGGAAACATCAGAAATGAACAATACGTTTGCTCGGCTCGCCGCTCTCGGGGCGCTCACCGTTGCTTGCGTGGTGGCTGCGGCCACCGTCGCCGCAGCACCCTCGCTGCCCGTGCAACAGATCATCGATCGTAACGTCGCTGCCCGCGGCGGACTCGACGCCTGGCGTCGGGTCACGACGCTCGCAATGAGCGGCCAGATGGATGCCAACAAACCGCGCGCACTGCGTCCGGATTATCATCCCCCGGCCGTCATGCCGAAGAATAAACCCGTTGCCGGCGCGGTCGATCCGGGCGCGAAGCCGGCGGACGATCCGAACAAGATCATCGAGCTGCCCTATCGACTCGAAATGAAGCGGCCGCGCAAGACGCGCCTCGAGGTCGATTTCCAGAATCAGACCGCAGTACAGATCTATGACGGCTCCCAGGGGGTCAAGATCCGCCCATTCCTGGGCCGCACGAACCCGGAAGCCTACACACCAGCGGAACTGGAGCTCGCCGCCCAGGAGCAGGAGCTGGATGGACCGCTGGTCGACTACGCGCGCAAGGGCACAAAGGTTGCGCTCGAGGGCGTCGAAGCGCTGGAGGGGCGGGACACCTACAAGCTGAAGTTGACCATGACGAACGGCGCCGTAAGGCGAGTCTGGGTCGATGCGACCTCTTTCCTGGACGTGAAGATCGATGGCACGCGCAAGCTCGACGGCAAACAGCATGCGATGTCTACATACCTGCGCGATTACAAGTCGGTCGATGGCCTGATGATGCCGATGCTGAGCGAAACGACCATCGACGGTGTGCCTGGGTCGACGAAGCTGACGGTCGCCAAGGTTACCGTGAACCCGCCTCTGGACGACAGCCGCTTCAAAGTCCCCACGCCAACTGGGGCGGTGGTTCCCACTCGGAGTCATCCATGAGCCGCTCGCCGTCATCTTGGCTGATCACGGGTGTGGTAGCCATGGCATTGGGCCTGGCTGCCGGGGACCTCGCTCGCGCCGATGATTCGGACGACAACCATGCGCACCATCATGCAGTGCCAACACAATCAGCGGCGCAGCGGACTACGGCTGAATACACGATCCCTGACGTGGACCTCGTGCGCGAGGACGGCAAGGTAGTGCATGCGCGCGCGGAATTCGACGATGGCCGGCCGGTTCTGCTGGGGTTCATATTCACGACCTGCGCGGCGATTTGCCCGATCACGAGTGCGACGTTCCGTCAGTTCCAGGACAAGCTGGGACCGAACGAGCCAGTGCACATTGCCTCGATTTCGATCGATCCGGAACAGGACACGCCGTCGCGCCTGCGGCAATACGCGCGCAAGTTCGGTGCCGGAGCCAATTGGCAGCATTACACCGGCGCGGTTGCTGCGAGCGTAGCCATGCAACGCGCCTTCGAGGCGTATCGAGGCGACAAGATGGACCATGCCGCCGTCGCGTTCTTGCGGGCTGCGCCGGGCAAACCGTGGGTCCGTATTGACGGATTCGCGGCGGCCGATCAACTGATTGCCGAATATCGCGCCATAACCGCTCCGAGCGCGCTGGCTTCGCGTTAGCGAGCTGCCGCCTTGAGCCGATGGTTGCGGAGCGCTGCGCTATTCACGGCGCTGCTGTGCGCAGCCGGTAGCGGAGTTGGAGCGGCCGCAGAGCGTCCGGCTCCGGACGGCGAAAACCTCTACAGGCACGGCCAGCTGCCGACCGGCGCTCTGTTGGCAGGAAGCCGCGATTTCGGTGCAAACGTCACGGGTGAGACCGCGGCGTGCGTCAACTGTCACCGTCGAAGCGGCCTTGGCAACGTGGAGGGCAATATAGTCATTCCGCCGATCATCGCCAAGTATCTGTATCGGACGCGACAGGCGAATGTATTGGACCTGACTCTACCGCACGTACCGGGATTCACGCCGAACGGGTGGGCGTACACTGATGAGACGCTCGCGCAGGTCATTCGAACCGGCGTCCGCCCGAATGGCCAGCCACTGAATGCCCTGATGCCGCGCTATGCGCTCGATGACGAATCGATGGCGGCGCTCATTGGCTATTTGAAAAATCTGACGACCGAGCCGGTTCCTGGCGTGACGGATACCACGCTGCACTTTGCGACGATCGTGACGCCTGATGCGGACCCGGTCGAAAAAAAGGCGATGCTCGAGATTCTGCAGCGGTTTTTTGCCATGCAACGCGATGTCATCGCGGCCGAGAGCCGGCCGATGCGGGCCTCCCGCGAGATCATGTATCGCGTGACCCGGCGCTGGCAGCTGCATGTCTGGGAGCTGACGGGGGCACCGGAAACCTGGCAGCGCCAGCTTGAAGACCATCTGGCCACGGAGCCGGTGTTCGCCGTCATCTCGGGCATAGGTCGCCGCGAGTGGAGCCCCGTTCATCGATTCTGCGAGCACAACAGCATTCCTTGCCTGCTCCCCAATGTGGATCTGCCAGTTGTGGCGGATAACGATTTCTACCCTGTTTACTATTCACGCGGCGTACTGCTCGAGGCGGATCTGATCGCGACGCGCCTGTTCGACAGCACAGCTGTGCAACCCCGGCGTCTCGTGCAAGTGTACAGATCCAACGACATCGGTGTTGCCGCGGCCGAGGCGCTCGCCACTCGTGCCAAGGCTGCGAATATCGCGGTCGAGCAGCGGGCAGTTCCTGCTAGCCCCGAGTCACGCGGCGCATCGAGCTCCGGCGCGGCGCTGAAACGTGCCATCGCCGGCGTCGACAGGAATGATGCACTGGTATTGTGGTTGCGTGAGAGCGACCTTGCGGCGTTGCGGGGCGATGTCCCAACGAGATCAGTGTACATTTCAGGACTGATGGGCGGACTCGAGTCGGCGCCGTTGCCGGTCCGCTGGCGCGCGGCTACGCTCATGACTTATCCGTATGATCTGCCCGAGCTGCGCCGCGTCCGCATGAACTTTCCGCTGGGTTGGTTCAAGGTTCAGGCAATCCCGGTCACTGCCGAACGCGTGCAGACCAACACCTATCTCGCCTGCGTCATTCTGTCCGAGACGCTCGGTCACATGCTCGATAGCTTCGTGCGCGACTTTCTCCTGGAGCGCATGGAGATGATGTTGAGCCGGCGTCTCGTCAATGGCTACTTTCCGCGTCTCGGGCTCGCCCCCGGTCAGCGATTCGCTTCCAAGGGCGGCTACGTCGTGCGGTTGCCGGCGACGGCGGGCGACAAGTTGCTTGCGCAAGGCGCTTGGAGCACGCCGTGAGCGCGCGCCGATACTTTCTCGAATGCTGTCAGTCACGAGGTTTAGGCTGCCTATGAGCGATTCTGTATACGAGTTCCTGTACGCCGGGGCACTGCGGCGCAGAGCTGCGACCGTGCTTCTGTGCCTGCTCGGCACGGCGGGCATACCGCTGCGCACCGCTGATGCAGCCAGTGCTGTGTCCGATGCGAGCACAGCTATTCCGCCGCCCGCGGCCGTCCAGTCCGCACGTGCAATGGCCGAGGAGCCACCTGCGAAGCCGCCAACCGCCCCAAAACTGTCCGTCGAGGGGATCTTGAGTCGGAACGCCAAAGCGCGCGGCGGCCTTCCGGCTTGGCACAAGATCCAGACAATGGTGCAGATCGGGCGGATTCAGCGCGGCGAGCAGGTTCCTGGCGCGGCGGGACACGCCAAGCGCGCCGCTCGACTGAACCCGGACGCGGAGCAGGAGGTCGCGTTCCGTCTCGAGATGGAGCGGCCGAACAAGATGCGACTCGAGCTGGAATATCAGGGGGCGACTGCCATCCAGGCCTTCGATGGAACCAATGGGTATACCGTGCAGCCCTCGCCAGCCGGCGCCGTCGCGCACCCGTTTTCGGAAGCGCAGACCCGCGCGACCGCGGAGCAACAGGATCTCGAGGGACCCCTGCTGGGTGCACCTGCGAAGGGTACGGTGGTGTCGCTCGACGGCGTCGACACCGTGAATGGCCGACCGGCCTACAAGCTGGCTTTGGCCCTGAAGAGCGGGACGGTTCGACACGTCTGGGTCGACGCCGCGACGTTTTTCGATGTCAAGATCGACGGTACGCGCCAGATCGGGGACCGCACCTGGCCCGTCGAGACCTTCTTCGCGGATTTCCGCAAGGTCGGCGACCTGCAGGTCCCGTATGAGATCCAGACGGCGGTCGGCGGCGTGCACACGATGGAGCGCATCGTGCTCGCCAAGGTCGTCCTCAATGCCCCCCTGGAGGCTTCCCGGTTCGCCCTGCCACGCGCCCCAGAAGGTGGGGGTTCCAGGTAGAAAAATGAGTGTTTTCACCCAGTAGCGGGCCTCCTTGCCGCGCGTTTGTCCCGGTTCCCGATGAGAGATGCGTCCCGATATGTATAAAGTGTAACGATTTGAGTCAAGAAGGACGTATGATCCTTCAAACACAAGACAAAGGTCGCGCTGGTCTCACAGCCGCGGCGCGCCACAGGGGTCAGCAGATTGAGCGATGCCAACGTGAGCCGGATTGGGTTGGGTGCAAAGCACAGCGAACCATGGCGGCCGAACGGCCCAACGCCCTCGGTGGCCACCGCGAGCGTTCGCATTCTCCTGGTCGAAAATCACGTCATCCTGAGGGACGGCCTGCGCGCGTTGCTCGAACTCGAGCCCGACCTCAAAGTGGTCGGCTCCGTCGGCGATGCCGCCGCGGCAGCGACTGCCGTACGCGAGCTCAGACCCCACCTCGTGCTGACCGACCTGGCGTTGCCCGGGCGTTCAGGTATCCACCTGATCGGCGATTTGACCGCACTCATGCCGGAACTGCGCGTGGTTGTGCTGACTGCGCACGGTACCGAGGAGTACATCCGCGCTGCCCTCGGCGCGGGGGCTCACGGCTATGTTCTGAAGGATTCCGGTCGCGCCGAGCTCCTCCAGGCCGTTCGCGCAGTCATCGCCGGAAAGCAGTATTTGTGCTCATCGGTCGCGGTAAAAGTGGTGTCGGGATTCGTGAACCCCGAGGAGCCCAGGGGCAGTGCGCCGCCGGAAGTACTCGTTACGGACCGCGAGCGCCAGGTGCTCACGCGCATCGCTCTTGGCCAACCCAACAAAGCCATTGCCCGGGATTTGGGTCTGAGTGTGAAGACAATAGAAAAGCACCGTGCCAATCTCATGCGCAAGCTCACGTTGCATAATGCTGCCAGCGTTACGCTGTATGCGCTTCGACACGGCTTCATCGAAGCCCACGGCAACAACACCGTAGGCCTATAGCGCGGCGGCATCGTCTGCCGCTCGAATCTATTTCTCGCCGCTGAGCAGCCGCACGAGAGCTTCGAGAGCGGCCCGTTTGTCGTCCCACAGCTCGTAGCCGGCGGACGGATCATCAGCGTTCTTGAACAGCACCAGATGGCGAGCCGCTGCGATGAAGCGCATTGTCGCAAGATCCGTCCGATAAACGTTCGGTACGGCGGACTTGGCCGGCGGAGCGTGCACCGGCGTTCCAATCCCTGCGTCGTGCGCGGAATGTCCTGCGAGACTCAGCGCTATGCGCCGATCGTCAGCCACGATGATCAGGGCATCGGAGGAGGCGGGCGGGTCTCCCAAGCGCCCGTGCTCGTCTAATGTGGTCCAATAATAAGCGATCAGGGTGTAATTGGTCTTGCCGCCACGATTGACTGCCGCGGCCGCCAGGGTCACGTAGTCACGCATGTGCGCAGCACGCTCCGGACGCTCGTGTGCGAACACCAGGGGCTCCCCAACGACACTGATCGTTGCGGCGGTAGTGGGGTCCAGATATTCCTGCGGGCTGTCCGCGCTCGGCAGTGTCGTGCAGGCGCTTAGCACGCTCAGTGCCCCCGCCAGGATCACTCCTATACCCGCGCGCCGGAGAATGCTTGTCACGCTGACCGAAACCCCGTGGGTGCCTAGAATCCGATGCGATAGGCGAGACTTACATAGTATCGCTTCGTACCCTGGGACTGCAGCAGCGCATCGCGCTTGCCGAGCTGTCCGCCGACTTCGAACTGCAGCAGCTTCCGATTGCTCTGATAGTCGACCAGCATCGAGGGGATGTAGGTGAGCTCCGTGCTGTTGTCCGTGACGAGGATGCGGCGGTCGACCGTCAGGCGCGGTCCGATGCGCCAGGCCCCGCTCATCGGAAAGCGGCTGCTGGCACTGATGCCCGTCACTTTGCCGATCTGTGTGTTGGAGTAGGTGGCCGTGAGGACGCTGAAGTCGCCGGTGCGCCAGAGACTCGAGCTGTAGATCTGCGCCTGGTAGGTGAGCTCCAGGCCGGTGGCGGGCTCGGCATCGACCCCGCCGGAGCTGACCGTTGCACCCGTCTGCGTTGCGGACACGGTGGTGGAAAACTGAAACCGCTGACCCAGCGGCCGGGTCGCCGTCAGGGCATAGTCGGTGGTGATCGGGGTGCGATCACGCGCCCATTGAAAGATCTGCTGAACGGAAGTGATCGCCTCCAGTTGCACGAGTGTCGTGGCGGGCTGCCCGATGAGCGCATTGCGGGTGGTCAGAACGGGCGAGTTGCGTCGTTCCGCATCGAAGCTCACGCTCCAGCGCGCCGGCAGCTGCAGAGTACCGAGCAGGGATGCCGTGTTGAGCGAGCGGAAAAACGTGTCGTAGTCCACGATCGCGATGAGCGACGCCTTGGATGACAGATAGCGGCTTTCGAGACCCACTGCCTGACGGTCGCGCAGTCCGTCGAACTGCTGCAGGGCTGCGAAGATGCTGGCATCCCAGTGCGCCCCGGCGGGCGCGAAGGCGAGGGCGACCGATTCGAAACGCCGCGCGGTCTGCACGCCGGAGCTGGTCTGTTCCACCGGATAGCCCGCAGTCACATTGACGCCCCAGGAGGGCCTCCACTGATACGACACGAACAATCCGTCGAAAGTGCCGAGCACGCCGTCCTGATTGCGTGCCTGGCGTCCCAGCCGCGCCAGGACACCGAGCGAGCGGTCGACCAGCTCGATCGATGCGATGCTCATGCGCTTCTCATCGCCCACGCTGTTGCGGGCAAAGCTTTTCGAGTAGCCGGCGCTCAGCCGGCCCATCCAGTCGACAGTATCGCCGCGCCGTCGTGCCAGCAGGTCGACGTCATTGAACAGAGAATTCTCCGTGGTCCTCTGTATCGAGGTGGGTATCGGGATGCTCCCGGGCGGCACGTTGCCGGGAGCAGTACTGTTGTCGATCCGGGTACCGTCATAGCGGAAGAGCTGGGCCACGCCCCCGGTGAAGCGCCAACCCTGCTCGCGCTCGCTCCCCTGGCCGCCGGCCAGTGCCTTGGCGGACGCGGCCCGCAGAATGCGCAGGCGCATCGTGACTCGTTCGGCGGCGTCCCCGTGCGGGTAGCGGCGCAGGTACTCTTCGTATTCCGCTTTAGCATGAGCAAGCTGGCCAGAGCGTTCGCGGGCAAGGCCGAGTAGCTCCTGCACGTGGACCCGCTCTGGAAACTCTGGCTGGCGTTGCAACTTGGTGAGGAGCCCGACAGCCTTGGGGTAGTCGCGTGCCGCCATCGCCGCACGCACCTGGGCCAACATCGACTTCAGGGTTTCGGGATCCATCGGCGGATCGCTTCCGATGTGCTGGACAGCGGGTAACGGAGCCTCGGAGGCTGCGTTGGGATCACTGGTAATCGCGTCATCGCCCATGGCGAGCCACGCGCGCGGATAGTCCGACAAGGCCCGATTCAGAAGCCGCTCGGCTTCGACCCGGCGCTCGATGGGTCCGATGCGCAGCCGGTACCATTTCTGCCCATCGATGATGGCCTCCGACACGTACGCTGGAGCTTGCAGCCGATCGTGCGCAATCTGCACCGCCTGGGGGTCGAAAGGCTTCGGCTGCGAGTCCAGGTTGATGGCAAAGTTATTCACCGAATCGGTGGGCTGGCTCAACAGGATCTTGCCGCGTCCGCGGGCGCGATCGATCAGCCGCATGCGCAGGCCGCGCGGGTCCACACCCTGAGCCAGCACGAAACGCTCGCTTTTCTTGAAATCGAATACGAGCGTGATCTGACCGGGTACATCGCCGTCCACGCGCACGGCGGAGACGATGCCGGCTCCTCCCGAGAGCGGAGGGATTTCGCTCGCAATCTGGCTTCCGGGGAACACGCCGCAGTCCGGCAAGGGTTGCAGCTGCACGCGCACCTCCGTCCCTTCGCTCGCGGGCAGATGCGTGACATACCGTACGGAACAGTTGAACTGCACTGTCAGGTCGACCTGGTCGTCGTGGTCGGTTACCTCGACGATGTCGACGAACCGCGTGGGACCTGAAGTCCCGATCTGTCCGAAAGCCACACCCGTGAGCAGGGCACCGAGTGAGGCAATCGCTATTAGTCCAATGCTCCTAATGCTTGAACGTCGCATCGGTCACTCGATGATGCGGGCCCGGCACACTCTTCGTAACCGTGGAGAGTGTCGAGTCACCGTACACGTGGCACGAGCTGGTGCAGCTGTTCAGCTCGTTTGCCGTGTACTTGTCCCCCTTGACTGTCTTCGGGTGAGCGTCGGGCTTGAAGTCCTTCGCGTGGCATCCTCCGCAGGTACCGGCACTCGCCGCCGACGCATACGGGATCTGGTCCGTATTCGACGTGTGGCACGCGATACAAGTCAAGGCGGCGCGATGATCTCCCGGATACGCTGCGGAAGCGTGCTTGAAGCGGATCACGCTCCAGTCCGGATAGCTATGACATGTAGCGCAGTCGCGCTGCATACTCATGTGGGCAGCAGGCTTCCCGACAGCATTCGAGTTGTTATGGCAACTCGTGCATCCGCTGACGAGTATCGAGTGATCCAGTTTCGCCGGCAACCAGGCAAGCGCGCCATGACAGGTGTCGCACTGCTGTGTCGTGGGGATGTGATTGCGCGGCATGCCGGCAGCCTGCACGGAGTTATGGCAGTTGGCACAGGTGTGAGCGGCTACCGCGGCGTGATCGAAGCGGGCGGGCGTCCAGGCGTTGGTGGTATGGCAGCTCTCGCATGCGCCGCTCGTCGCAACGTGTGCGGAAGTCTTACCCCTCGCCACGATTCCGTTATGGCAGCTCGCGCAGGTTCCACTGACCTGCATGTGATCCACCCTGCTGACAGGCAGCCACGCCAGCGTGGTGTGGCAGGCCTCGCACGAATTGCTCGTCGAAATGTGGCTGGTGGGCTTGCCCCCGCCGCTGGCCTGAATATGGCAGCTGACGCACCGCGCCGCAGCGACCCGCCGGTGATCGAAACCTCCGGCCATACTTATGGCCTGACTGCCGATCAGCCCGCCCGTAGCGGAAACTCCTCCTCTTCCGACGGCTCCGTAGACTGTGCCGACGCCGCGCGTGATTCCGGTTGCCGCCCGGCCCGTCACCGCACCGCTGGCCGCCACTCTCGTCACGGTGCCGGTGGTCGCCGCCGTACCAGTGGCGGCCCTCCCTGACGTAGCCGCCGTCCGGCCGACGGCGCGCTTGTCTCTTGAACTGTGGCACCCGGAGCCGCCGCAATCCTGCCCAGCGTGATGACCGGCGTCGGGGCGAACCCACAAACTGACGCCAGTGTTGGTCTTCCAGGCCATGCCGCGCTCGTGACAGGTGAGGCAGGCATTCGCGCGTACCGCGGTGTGTTTCATAACCGTTCCGGAGAAGGTCGTGAAATTGGTGGTGGAATGGCACAGCTCGCAGGCGATGCTTCCTACGGGGACGTGCCCCGTTGGGCCGGTTGGCGGCTCGACGAGCGTCGGCGGAGCCATATTCGCGAACGAAAGCCCGACCGCGTGGCACAGTGCGCAGCCGCTGGTGATCCCGGTATGACCGGTCGTGCCCATGACATAGGCGGCGTAGTTTCCCGCCGTCGTATGACATTGCGCGCAAGGCGCGTTCGTTGGAATGTGATTGGAGGGCTTGGTCGAGCTGGTTACATTGGAAGCAAAGGTGGGAGCCGACGTGTGGCAGCTTCCGCAATCGCCGCTGGTCGGGTGACTCTTGTCGAGCGCCGTGGGCCGCGAATCCCCCGCTGTAGTTGCCGAGCTCGCGACCATCCCCTGATAGGGCGCTGCCTCATGGCAGGTCTGACAGCCCGCCACGGCCGCTGCCACTGTCGCGTGTCCCGCGGTGGTGAGCGTAGGACTGGTAATGCTCGCTGCGCCAATGTGGAAACCACCCGTATTCACATTGCTGGTGGTATGGCAGCCGGACCCGTTGCAATCGAGGCTGCCGATTGGAATGTGATTGGCTGTTGTGGTGGTGATCGTGACGTTGGCGAAAGTGGAGGCCACCGTCGAGCCATGGCAGCTCAGGCAGTTTGTCACGCCCTGATGCGTGCCGGTTACCGAGTAGAGCGCAAAGTTGCCCGGTGTCGTGTGGCACTGGGCGCAAGCGGCCGTCGTCGGGATGTGATTGGCGGGCTTGGCCGAGCTCGTCACATCAGAAGAGAACGTCGGCGTCGTGGTGTGACAGCTTCCACAGTCCCCGGCGGTCGGATGAATCTTATCGAGCGCGGTCGGCCGCGAATCCCCCGCGGTACTGGCCGAGCTCGCGATCATCCCCTGGTAGGGCGCCGCCTCATGGCAGGTCTGGCAGGAGGCAACGGCAGCTGCAACCGTCATGTGCCCGGCGGTATTCAGCGTGGGGCTGCTGATGTTTGCCGAACCGAGGTTGAATCCACCCGCGCTCACGTTGCTGGTGGTGTGGCAGCCGGAGCCGTTGCAATCGAGGCCGCCGATCGGGATGTGATTGGCTGTTGTGGTGGTAATCGTGACGTTGGCGAAGGTTGAGGCTACTGTCGAACCATGGCAGCTCAGGCAGTTCGTCACGCCCTGGTGCGTGCCGGTTACCGAGTACAGGGCAAAGTTGCCCGGCGTCGTATGGCACTGCGCGCAAGCGGCCGTCGTGGGGATGTGATTGGCGGGTTTCGCCGAGCTCGTCACATCGGAAGAGAACGTCGGCGTCGTGGTGTGACAGCTTCCGCAATCCCCGGCGGTCGGATGAATCTTATCGAGCGCTGTCGGCCGCGAATCCCCCGCGGTACTGGCCGAGCTCGGCATCATTCCCTGGTAAGGCGCCGACTCATGGCAGGTCTGGCACGACGCAACCGCTCCGGCAACCGTCATGTGTCCCGCTGTGTTCAGCGTGGGGCTGTTGATGTTTGCCGACCCGATGTTGAATCCACCAGGGTTCACGTTGCTGGCGGTGTGGCAGCCGGAGCCGTTGCAATCGAGGCCGCCGATCGGGATGTGATTGGCTGTTGTGGTGGTGATCGCCACATTGACAAAGGTGTTGGCCACCGCCGGACCATGGCAGCTCAGGCAATTTGTGACGCCCTGGTGCGTTCCGGTCACGGAATAGAGCGCGAAGTTGCCTGCCGTCTTGTGACATTGCGTGCAAGCGGCGGTCGTCGGGATGTGATTGGCCGGCTTGGTTCCCGCCACGACGTCGTTGGCGAACGTGGGAGTCGTGAGATGGCAGCCTCCGCAATCGCCGCTATTCGGGTGCAGGGCATCGAGAGCCGCCGAGGGGCGCGAATCGCCTGCGATGCTTGCACTACTCGCTATCATCCCTTGGTAAGGCGCCGCCTCGTGGCATGTCTGGCAGGAGGCAACTGCTCCTGCAACCGTCACGTGTCCCGCTGTATTCAGCGTCGGATTGTTAACACTGGCAGCGCCGATGTTGAAGCCGCCGGCACTCACGTTGGCTGCGGTATGACAGCCGGAGCCGTTGCAATCGAGGCCACCAATCGGGATGTGATTGGCCGTTGTGGTGGTGATCGTGACGTTGGCGAAGCTGGAGGCCACTGCCGGACCGTGGCAGCTCAGGCAGTTCGTCACACCCTGGTGCGTGCCCGTTACGGAGTAGGCCGCGTAGTTTCCTATCGTCGTGTGGCACTGTGCACAAGCCGCGTTCGTCGGGATGTGGTTCGCGGGTTTGCCCGCGCTCGTTACATCGCTCGCGAACGTGGGGGTCGTAGTGTGACAGCTTCCGCAATCTCCCGCGGTCGGATGGCTCCTGTCGAATGCAGTGGGCCGCGAATCGCCGGCGGAGCTTGCCGAGCTCGGCATCATCCCCTGGTAGGGCGCCGCCTCATGGCAGGTCTGGCACGAAGCGACCGCACCGGCAACCGTTATGTGCCCGGCGGTATTCAGTGTGGGGCTGTTGATGTTTGCCGAACCGATGTTGAACCCGCCCGAGCTCACATTGCTCGTCGAATGACAGCCGGAGCCGTTGCAATCCAGGGCGCCAATCGGGATGTGATTTGCCGTTGTCGTGGTGATCGTGACGTTGGCAAAGGTGTTGGCCACTGTCGGACCATGGCAGCTCAGGCAGTTCGTCACGCCCTGGTGCGTGGCGGTCACTGAGTAGAGGGCGTAGGTGCCCGGTGTCGTGTGACACTGCGTGCACGCTGCCGTCGTCGGAATGTGATTGGCGGGCCTGCCGGCGCTCGTCACATTGTTGCCGAACGTGGGCGTCGTGATGTGGCAGCCTCCGCAATCGCCAGTGGTCGGGTGACCGGCATCAAGTGCGGTAGAAGGGCGCGCGTCTCCCACGGTGTTGTTGCCGGCGACCATGCCTAAGTAGCTCGCCGCCTGGTGGCAGGTCTGGCAGGCCGGCACTGCCGCCGCTACTGTGCTGTGGCCGGCCGTGCTCAGCGTCGGATTGGTGATACTCGCAGAGCCGATGTTGAAGCCACCCGGACTCACATTGCCCGTGCTGTGACATCCGGACCCGTTGCAGTCCAGGCTGCCGATCGGAATATGAGTACCGGGTGTGGTCGTGATCTGGATGTTCGCAAAGGTAGTGGCCACGGACGGTCCGTGACAGCTCAGGCACTCGGTGACGCCCTGGTGCACTCCGGTTACAGAGAAAAGTGCATTCTGACCTGGTGTGGTGTGGCACTGCGTGCAGGGCGCGTTGGTCGGAATGTGATTTGCGGGCCTCAGTGCGGCAGCAGCTGTGAATGAGCTCGTGTCGTGGCACTGGCCGCAGTCGCCCGTCACGGGGTGATTCTTGTCCAGGGCTGCTGACGGCCGTGAGTCGCGTGCGGCAGTCGCCGTACTTGGGGTCATTCCCAGAAAAGCCGCCGTCTCATGGCAGGTCTGGCACGGCACTGCCATCACCGCGGTGTGGTTCATCGAAGTACCGGCGAACGTCGTGAAGTTCGTCGTCGAATGACACCCTTCGCATGCGATCTGGTTCGTGGGAATGTGAGTCGGGGGCGTGCCGGTTGCCTGCACATGGTTGTGGCAGCTTGCACAGCCGGTGGTGACGCCGGTGTGATTGAACACCGCGCCGGACCAGCCGATGGTTGAGTGGCAGGCATCGCATTCGAGGTTCGTGTCAATGTGCTGCGGGCCCTTGCCCTGCGCCTGTACACCATTGTGGCACGTCGAGCAGCTACCCCGTGCCTCCGCGTGATCGAAGTTGACTGCCGGCTTCCACGCTATGGGCGTATGGCAGCTGTCGCAGCGATTCGTGGAAAGAATGTGGTTGGCGGTTTTTGCTGTGGCGCGAATGACTGTTCCCACGCCGTGGCACGCGGAGCAATCGCGGGGCGTTCCTTTAAACACGGCATTCGCGTGACACGACTCACACGTCAGATCGCGGTGTTGACCCATGAGCTCGAAGCCCGTCGTGAGATGGTCGAACGAGTCCCGGATCTGCGCCCCAAAGCTCGCCGGCACCAGTGCGAATGCCAGTAGGGCTGCGCACAGTACTCGCCAGCCGCTCACGCACGAGCGGGCGGGGATTGCGCCTCGAGTTGGGGGTTGAGATTCGAGTGCGTGCATGGGAGCTTCTAGTTCAGGCGCGCGCCCTTGAATGTGGCCGTCGAATGGCAGCGCTGACACTGCCGCCCATATTGTCCCAGGTGGACGTCATCCTGCTC
This sequence comes from Gammaproteobacteria bacterium, assembly GCA_028293805.1. Classification (GTDB taxonomy): domain Bacteria; phylum Pseudomonadota; class Gammaproteobacteria; order Steroidobacterales; family Steroidobacteraceae; genus 13-2-20CM-66-19. The sequence continues at coordinate 13,960 of JAQGOC010000304.1, read as the reverse complement.
GTGGCAGGACAGACACGTCGGATTCAGCTTCACCTCATCGGCCGGCTGCTTGTGGCAGCCCGCACAGACGAGCTTCGTATGTGCGCCGGTGAGCGCGAATCCGGTCTCCTTGCCATGGTCGAATTCCCAGATGCGCCAACCATTGGGCGAGTGGCACTTGGCGCACTCCTTGCCCAGCGTTCCTTTGTGAACGTCATCTTTCTTGTGGCAGTCGACACAGTCAGTGCCTACGTCGCGGTACTTGCGAGTGACGTGGCATTGCTCGCAAGGCACGGCCACGTGCAGTCCGACCAGTGGAAATTTTGTCAGATCGTGATCGAAGCTCACTGCCGTTCGCCAGCCTTCGGGGGTATGGCATTGGTCGCACTGTGTGCCGAGTTTTCCCGCATGTACATCGCTGGCGCGATGGCAGCTCGCACAGGTGGTAGGCAATTTCTGCGTGGCCACCGCCGCTGTGTGGCACGAGTGGCAGTCCACTTTCGCGTGCCGACCGACGAGGGGCCACCGTGTGTCGCGTGTGTGGTCGAACGTCGAGGGCTTCCACTTCTCATTGCCGTGACATTTTCCGCAATCCTTGCCCAGACGGCCGGCGTGCGAGTCCTGGCCCTGGTGGCAGCCGAAGCACTCGCGCGGCAGTTTGTCCTTCAGATTTCCAGTGCGATGGCAGTCCTGACAGTCGATGTTCGTGTGTACGCCTTCGAGCGCGAATCCCGTCTCTTTCTTATGGTCGAACTTCGTGGTCTTCCAGCCGGTAGTCGCATGGCAGTCGCCGCATTTCGGGCCGCGCTCACCGCGATGCACGTCGTCCGGCGCGTGGCATGACACGCATTGCCGCGGAGTATCCTTGTAGCGGTTGCCGAAATGACAGCCCATGCACGGGACATCGACGTGCTTGTCGCGCAATGGGAAGGAAGTCTTGTCATGGTCGTATGTCACGCGGAGCCAGGTCGTGGTGCCGTGACAGGAAGCGCAATCGCGACCCAACTTGCCTTCGTGCGGCTCCTCTTTCTTGTGACAGTCGACGCATTCGGATGGCGTCTTTCGATAGTCTTTGCCCGCCGCATGGCAGCTCACGCAGACCAGGCTTGTATGCGCCCCGCGTAGCGGGAAGTCCGTATTCTCATGATTGAACTGTTCGCGGCTCAGCTTGACGATGTCTCCCGAGCGCCCCAGATGTTCCGAATGGCATGCGCGACACTGCGATGCTTCGATGCCGGGCAGCCGGCCGTGGAAACCACGCTTTGCGGCAACGTCGGCAGCGATTTCCTTATGGCAATCCAGACACAGCCGGGTCTGATGATTGCGGTCGCTGCGGTCGTGGCAATGCGAGCACTGCTCTTCGAATTTCTGATGAGCGGTGCTCAGCTTTCCGGGCATGAGCAGTGTCTCCGGGTTCACGGCTTCACTGCGCCGGACGGGCGCCAGACATGAGACGATTGCACACACCACCATTGCGAGACACTTTCCCCCCTGCATGCGACAACCCAACCGGGCCGTCAGTAGACGTTTACGGCGATCACGTGGACGATTCCCGCGGCGATCAGTATGAAAAGAAGCGGGATATGCAGCGCATGCCACAGCGAGAACAGGCGCTCGTAGGCCTGGAATCCCGACACCCGCCGTGTGGCGGTGAGACGCTTGTCGATGTACGCAAACGCCGTGCGGCGCAGGCGCTTGCGCTCTGCCGCGATCGTCGGGGACGTTTTCGCAGCAGCACGCAACCCGCGGCGGATGTAACGTCGCATTTGTCCACGCGACTTGATTACGATAAGTGCGACGACGGCCAGCTTCGCGACCCCGAGCAAGGGCAGGTGAGGGCCCGCGGTCAGGATTGCCTTTTCGGCGGTTTCGAGCCTGTTGACGAGCTCCGGCAGAAAGCTGAATGCGCCGGAATGAGCGCGTAGGCCGTCAGCGCCCGCCTTCAGCTCTTCAAGGCTCAGCTTGCTGCCGTACAGTCCGTGATGAATACGAGCGTAAATGTAACGTCCGATGAGTCCGCTGCCCGCGACGGTGAGCATGCTGAATAGCGCGACGTTGCTGTTCGCAGCTCCGAGCCCGAAGTTGGCGTGATACAGGATGCACAACGGGCCCAGGACACCGAGGAGCATGTGATAGCGGAACCAGCTAACCGTGGGCCCGAGGAACTTCAGCCAGCGGACATGCTTGCGTGCCGAATACAACAGGAGAAGCAGCATCATGCTGCCGCCCATGATCCCGAGCGCATACCCGATGCCGCGCTTGGGCGTGATGTAGCGCTCGGTCGGCAGGAACAAACCTATCAAAAGCAATGCCACTACCGCGGCCGAGAACACCCCGACCGTGGTCAACCGCTGCGGCTTCGCCGTCTCGGGACGGGGCGTAGCTGTCTTCGGCGCAGCGGGCGGGCTGCTTGTTGCGGGCGCACGCGCCTTGATGATTTGCCGCGACCTGATGACTTCCCGCCCGGGGTTGGTTTGGGGCGCGGGAGAGACCTGGGGCCGGGCGGTGACGGGCAGGGGCCCGGAGACCGGCCGCGCATCCTGGGGTTGCTCGTCGAGCTGTGGGGCGTGAGCTGTCATCTACGACTCAGCCAATCTCGTGGTTGATGATGAGCGCCAGCTTCTTCCCTGCCGCGGGCCGCAGGACGTCACTCGTCACGTAGAGATCTCCGGGTGCGGGTGCCGCCTGTCCGGTGCGGGAGATGCGAGCCTCGATGACTACCTTCTCGAACTGGGACAGCTTGCGTGAGGGAATCATCGCCATCGAGTCGTCAAGCCGGAAACTGACCGGCCAGGAGCCTGCATTGATCCGCATGACCGCGAGGGGCGCGCCGGGGGAATCCACGGACTTGGCATATATAAAGAGCGTGGCATCGCGCTCGACTCGCTTTGCCAGCCGGCTCTCGATCGACACCGTGCCGGTGATCGCGACAGGCGCGGCAGGACGTGCGTCCGTTGCCGATTGCGTTGGGGGTGTTCCGGCGAGCTGGCTCGCCTCTTCGATGTTCGCATCGACGAGACGCAAGTCGGAAGAATCCGGGGGAAGCACTGTCCGCAGTTTCTTCCACAGGGTCAGTGCATCGGCGTAACGCTGTTCCTGATGGGCGCGGCTTGCCTTGAGCCAGAGTGCTTTCGCATTCGCCGGATCCAGCGCCAATGCGCGGTCGATGGCGCGTCCGGCCTCTACGTTCAACGAGCCCCCTGCGACAGAGCCCAGCACATCCGCATAGTCCGCCCAGGCCGTGGCGTTCATCCCGTTCAGTCCGACCGCCTGGACGAATGCCGCGCGTGCCTTGTCGTAGTCACGCTGTCTGCGATGCAGATCGGCAAGTGCCAGCCACGACTGTGCGTCGCGCGGATTCGTAGCAATCTGGCGCTCCAGCTGCGCCACGGACAGGGCTGGTGGGGTGTCGGGCGGGTTCCGGGGTTCGCTGCTCCCCGCCGACTGAGATGTCGCTGCATTCCAGACCGCGGCGATATTCGTCTTCCCAAGGGACGTGCTAGAAGGATTAGTCATGGGCGCGGTGCTGGCGGGGGTCATGCTGCCGGATGCGGCGCCGGCGCCCGCGTGTTCACGCGCGCGCTTCGCATCGTCCGCTCGCCCGAGAAATTCGTAAGACTGAGCGAGCAGCAGCCAGTCGCTCGCACTGCCTCCGTCGCGAGTAAGCCTTGCCGCGAGCCCGGCCGTCGCGGTCTCCATAGAGAGCGCCTTCCCGCCGGCTGCCGCCTGAGCGGAAGTGCCTTGCGCTGCGCCGGGATGAGCCGGCGGCAACGCTGCGTGCGCCGCTGTGTCGAGCGCATGCGGGGAGCCGATCGCGACATAGACGAGTGCAGCCGAAGCCGCAAAGACGACGACGGCCCCGGCGGCAATCGCGTAGCGCAACGGACGTCGCTGGAGCGTTCCAACGGACACCCGCCACAACGGAACCGCGATGAGGGCCGCCGTGACCCCGGCCAACACTCCGGCGATGAACCAGAAAACTGCGCTCATAGAGACCTGCTACTGACCGGCGTTGCGACAATGGACACGCGCCCGCAGTAAGATCGGACCTGACGGCGCTTCGAGCCATCCTCCCTGTCGCAGCTTGCAGACAACACGTCGCCAACTGCAGACAAAATCAGGGAAAAACACGATCAACAAGCGTTGCGAACGGTCGGTAGCGTGCGTAGCTCGCAACACGTTGACAAGTAGGGAAATGCCCCATTCCGGGGGCTCACGTCACAGAGTTAGGCTGCAGCCGCTGGTATATACCCGCATGCGCCTTCACCGCGCGCGGTGACCACATTGAAACTTCAAAGATGTTGGCGAATGGGCCGACCGCGTGACCCCCAATGGACTTCCTCATCTACTTAGTCTACGGACTGCCCGCGCTCTTGCTGCTCGTATGGTTCGTACGAAGACGCAGCAGGCTCGAGCAGGTCAGTGTGCGGGCGCACGAAGACTCGCGTGCTGCGGGGCTGCACGATCCGATGTCCCTGCACCCTGTCATCGACCCGGCGCGCTGCATTGGCTGCGGATCGTGTGTGAAAGCCTGCCCCGAGGAGCCGGAACATCACGTGCTCGGCATCATCGGCGGCCGCGCCCAGCTCGTGAGCCCCACGGACTGCATCGGCCATGGCGCATGCAAGGCGGCGTGTCCGGTCGAGGCGATCTCGCTCGTGTTCGGCACCGAGCGCCGGGGTGCGGAGATCCCCGTATTGAGCCCGCACTTCGAGACGAGTGTCCCGGGAATCTTCATCGCCGGAGAGCTGGGGGGAATGGGCCTCATCCGCAATGCGCTCGAGCAAGGCAGGCAGGCGGTCGAAGCCATCCACTCGGGGCGGCCCAAAGCGGGCGACCGTCTCGATCTGGTGATTGTCGGTGCGGGACCCGCCGGCTTCGCCGCTTCGCTCACTGCACTGTCGAAACGGATGCGCTGCGTCACGATCGAGCAGGAATCGCTCGGCGGCTGCGTGTTCCAATACCCGCGCGGCAAGGTGGTGATGACATCGCCCGCGACGGTGCCTCTCGTCGGCAAGGTGAATCTGCGCCACACGAGCAAGGAAGCGCTGCTCGAGTTCTGGCAGGAGTGCGAGCGCAAGACCGGCGTGAAGGTCAATTATCACGAGCGTGTCGACGATATCAGCGGCGATGGCAGCGGTTTCGTGGTGAAGACGACGCGCGGCACCTATCGTACGCACAGCGTTCTTCTGGCGATCGGCCGGCGGGGCAGTCCGCGCAAACTCGGAGTGCCGGGAGAGGAGCTGCCGAAAGTCGTCTATCGCCTGATCGATCCCGAGCAATACGCGGGACAGCATGTCCTGGTCGTCGGCGGAGGAGACAGCGCGCTCGAGGCCGCTGCAAGCGTTGCGGAATCCGCCGGCACGAACGTCGTTCTGTCGTATCGAGGTGATTCCTTCGAAAGAGCGAAGCCGCGCAACCGGGAGCGCGTCACATCCGCAGAGCATGGCGGCCAGCTGCGCGTCATGTTGAGCTCGAACGTCAAGCAGATCGGCGCCGATTCCGTGGCGATCGAGCACACGGGCCGCATCTTGAAAGTGCGCAACGATGCCGTAATCGTGAATGCCGGAGGCGTGCTGCCGTCGGACTTCCTGCGTCGCGTCGGGATCTACGTCGAAACGAAGTATGGAACGAGCTGACCGTAACCCTTCGAGCGTCGTGCTCGCGCTGCTGGCGGTCAGCTCAATATCGATCGGTATTGTCCACGCGGCCACCCGAGCCGCAGATCCGCTCGAAACGGCGAAAGCCGCCATCCGGCTGAAAAATTTCGCCGGCGCGGCGAGCGAGCTGCAGCGCCTCGCGGCTGCGGGAAATGCCGAGGCGCAATATCTGCTCGCCGCGTTCCAACTGAACGGATTGAGCGGAGTGCGGGACACGGTGCAAGCGCGCGGGTGGCTCGAGAAGTCGGCGGCGCAGGGCAACGGCAGAGCCGCTTTCAGTCTGGCCACGTTGCTCGCGAGCTCCGAACCCGCCGATCACGAGGCGGCGGGGTATTGGCTCACGCGAGCGCACGAACTGGGATTCACGCCAGCGGTGCAGACGACCGGCAAGAGCGCGCCGCCGCCGGAATTGCGGCCGCGGGCGGATCTGACGGACCCGGAGGTCAGGAGCGAGGCGCTATGGCTCGCGGCGCAGCGTGGTGATCTGGAGAGTCTGCAGGCGCTCGTGGATCGGTCCGTCATCGATTCGCACGATGAGTTCGGGCGGGGCGCGCTGGCCCGGGCTGCCGGGGCCGGGCAAGCCGAAGCCGTCGAGTTTTTGATCCGGCAGCGTGTGTCGGTCGACGCAGCCGATCAGCGCGGCATTACTCCTCTGATGCTGGCGGCTCGCGCGGGCAGTCTCGGTGCCGTGACCGCGCTCGTCGAGGCTCACGCCAAGCACGACGCCGCGGACCAGAGCGGCAATACCGTTTTGATGTATGCCGCCGCCGGGGGGCAGATTACGGTAGTCGAGAGATTGCTGGCCGCAGGGGCCAGCGTCGTGCCCCGCAACGTGCAGGACTGGTCCGCCCTGGACTTCGCGGTCGTCGACGGGTTTCCGGCGGTCGCCGCACGGCTGAAAGAGAGCGGGGCCATTGCGCTGCGCCGGAATGTGATCGTGACTGGTACCCTGACGTCGGTGCAGCGACCCGGTCCCGCGCAGCGGGATCTCTATGCAGGCTGGCCGGATGTCGCCGTAGCGGCCGTCAAAACCTCGCCGACTCTTCTCGATGCCCTTCTTACGCACGGTGCGGATCCGAATGCCACGACACCCGAAGGAACTCCCGTCCTGGCTGCCGCGGCGGTTGCCGGCTCCCCCCATTCGCTCGAGGCGCTCATCGCCGCCGGCGCCAGGTCAACTGGCGCCAACAGGCGGGGCGACTCGGCGCTGCTGCTCGCTATTCGTTCCGGGCGCGACGACGTGGTCGGAGCTCTGTTGGCGCAGGGAGCCTCGCCCGACGAGCACACCGCCAAGTCCGAACCGACGCTCACGGCGGCGGCCAGAGCCGGCCGTGGCTCCATCCTGCGTCTGCTTATCGACGCCCATGCACACCTGGATGTGCAGGACACGCATGGGAGCAGCGCTCTGATGCTCGTGGCGCAAACCGCGGATGTCGATCTGGTGCGACGATTACTTGACGCCGGGGCCCGGGCGGATCTCGAGGACAAGGCCGGGCGGACCGCGCTTTGGTATGCGGCACACGCCGGGATGCTGGAGAATGCGCAATTGCTCGGGCTGCACGGCGCGGGAATCGATCGTGCGGACGGCGGGGGCATCACGCCGCTCGGAATTGCCTGCGCTAACGGGCATGCGACGCTCGTCGATTTCCTCTTGACCAAGGGCGCGCGAGTCGACGAACACTCGAAGAGCGGTGATACGCCGCTCCTGCTCGCGGCCGCCGCGGGTCATGCGGCGATCGTCGATCGGCTGCTCGCCGCCCGTGCCGACAAGGACGCGCAAAACGGATTCGGCGACACTGCTCTCATGGTCGCCAGCCGGAGGGGCGATGCCGCACTCGTTCGACGCCTGGTCGCCGCGGGCGCGAGCACGCGCTTGCGCAATCACGACCGCTCTACAGCGGCGGACATAGCGGAAGCGCGTGCCTTTGGCAAAGTCGCCGAGCTCCTGAGGGGCGCCTGATCAACGGCGCCTGGCGCTGCTCAGGGGTGTGTCACTGGAAGTCCGGCTGCGATCGTTTTCGCGCTGGCGCTGCATTGCGGATGCCCCCAGCCGCCTGCACTGACTCCCTCCTGCAGCCCAGCAGCCGGGGTAATGTCATATACGATGTTATCCGGGCGATGCGCATCGCCGCTCACGCCCGCAGGCACGTGGTCAAGTCCCAGGTTAGTGCGGGTCCGCCAGGCAATGTTATGGTCCGCACAGGAGCTGTCACCGCTTACTCCAACGGCACCTAGCAGGACGTGAACATTGTTGTATAGAGCGAGTCCGCCGCCGAACACGTTCACGCCGCCAATGCGATGCCCCACCATGGGATCGTTGGACTGCCCGAAGTCCGTGGCCGGCCCGCGATAGGCCGTCCGTGTATCGACCGGGTTGCTATGCTGAAGTCCGTAGAGCGAACCGCCGGGCTGAACGGCGGAGTAGAGATTGGCGGTCGACAAAGCGAGGGCGGGCAGGCTGAAGGAATTAGCCGTGTTGGCTTTTTGCGCCGCGATGACGCGGCTGCCGGGCCACTGCTGACCGCGGTCCGAGCCGGTAAAGGCGACGGCGCAGACCACTCCGTCGCGATTCACCACCGCGGCCCACATGTCCAGATTGAATCCGCCATTCATCTGGTTGCGGGCCGCCAGCAGAGCGCTCTTCAGCGCCGCATGGTCGGGCAGCCCGGAACAGCGGCTGGCCATCGGGCCATCGCTCCAATCATCCTCCTCGGTTGCCGCCGGCGCGCTGGCGGCGAACAACGTCATCGACGCGGCCATGGCGACCGGAACAATGCGGAACTTAGGTATCATGGTGGCTCTCCTCGTCAGGTTGGTGTTATACGAGTGTCCTTGCGGAAGCGCTGGCCAGAACGGACATTGTCATGGTCCGCGTGCCAGCGCCTCGCCCTCCATCGGCGCAGCACGAATATGCTGCCGCCCGCCCCCGATTGGCAACATCTGCGCGCCGTATACAACTGCTTCGGTGACGTGCGGCCGTGGCCCAGAGCGAAGCGCGGTGCCCGCCAAGTTTGTGCGCAAGTCGCTGCAATCCGCAGGGCCGATGCGGTTATCATCGCGACCACCTTTGATTTGAACGTGGCACTTAAATGATCGCTCTGCTGGAAGCCCACCGGGCCGGGCTCTTCGCGCGCAACCAGTGGCTGCAGAACATCGTTGCCGGCCTGATCGTCGGGGTTGTGGCGCTGCCTCTGGCGATGGCGTTTGCGATCGCATCCGGGGCTCGTCCGGAGCAGGGTCTCTATACCGCGATCATCGGCGGGGCGCTCGTTTCCCTGTTCGGCGGAAGCCGTGTGCAGATTGCGGGCCCGACGGGCGCCTTCGTGGCAATCCTCGCCGGAGTCACCGCGAAGTACGGCATTGCGGGACTGGAAGCGGCGACGTTCATGGCGGGCGTCATTCTCCTGCTCATGGGTGCGGCGAAAATGGGCGCGGTCATCCGTTTCATTCCCGCACCGGTGATCGTCGGCTTCACGGCCGGGATCGGTGTGCTCATCTTCGTCGGGCAGTGGCGCGACTTCCTGGGGTTGCCGCCGGTGAGCGGCGAGCATTTTCACGAACGGCTGTGGCAGTTGATCGAAGCCATGCCGCAGCTGAGCTGGCCCACTGCCGCGCTCGCGGTCTCGAGTCTGCTTCTCATTGTGTACGTGCCGCGCATCAAGATCATGGCACGCCTGCCGGGTCCGCTGGTCGCCATGGTCGTTGCGACCTCGATCCAGGCGACTTTCCACCTGCCGGGCGTCGCCACCCTGGGGTCCGCGTTCGGTGGAATTCCGCAGGGTCTGCCTTCATTCAGACTTCCGAATCTGTCGCTGACGCACATTATCATCCTCATTGCGCCGGCGTTCACGATCGCGTTGCTCGGATCCATCGAGTCCCTGTTGTCGGCAGTCGTGGCGGACGGCATGGCGGGCACCCGGCACGATTCGAATCAGGAGTTGGTCGGGCAGGGCATCGCCAACATGGTTGCGCCGCTGTTCGGCGGATTCGCCGCAACCGGCGCCATCGCACGCACGGCGACCAACATTCGCAACGGCGGCACGAGCCCGCTCGCGGGCATTACTCATGCGCTCACGCTGGTTGCCGTGCTGCTGTTTCTGGCACCGTTGGCGGCCAGCATTCCGCTCGCGGCTCTGGCCGCCATTTTGTTCGTCGTCGCCTGGAACATGAGCGAGCTGCATCGATTCGCAGACATGATCAGCAAGGCGCCCCTGGCGGATCGCGCCATTCTGCTCATTACCTTCCTGCTCACCGTGTTCGCCGATCTCGTCATCGCAGTCAACGTGGGCGTGATTCTCGCAGTGCTGCACTTCCTGCGCCGGATGGCCGAGACCGTAGACGTACAGCCGGTGGCCGCGCGGGCGCTCAAAGCGGAGCTCCTGGAGCTGGGAGTCGCGCAGCTCCCCTCGCGGATCATGGTGTACGAGATCGCCGGCCCCATGTTTTTTGCCGCCGTGGAGAATTTCCAGCGCCCCTTGCTCGAAATGCGGCCGTATCCCGCGACACTGATCATCCGGCTCCAGCGGGTGCCGTTCATGGACATCACCGGCATCCAGACCCTTCAGGAGGTCATGAGCAAGCTGCGCAAGCGAGGCGTGTCGGTTCTGCTCTGCGAGGCCAACGCCCGTGTCTACGGTAAGCTGCGCGCCGCGGGTGTGTTGTCAGGGAACGCTGACGACGGCTACTTCCAATCACTGAGGAATGCACTGCTGCGCACAGGAGTTGGGGATGTCGAGGAACCGGCCGGCCCGGCGGGAACTGCGCCGCCAATGGCCGTAGACAGCAGCCAGGAGCGCTAGCCGCGGCCGCGCCAGCAGGGGTTGCAATGCCGGCACTAAATCCCAACAATCGCGGGCACAGAATCTTCTGGCGCCGGTTAAACGGCATAGGAGCCGCCATGGCCGCTTTCGACTTGTCCCCGCCCACCGAGGTACAGCGCCGCGAGATTACCGCCGGACTTACTGGAGGCGAGCGTCGCGTACTGCTGGAACATGGCACCGAAGCCGCCTTCTGCGGCGTCTTCCTGGACAATAAGAAGGACGGGATTTACACCTGCCGGTTCTGCGGGTTGCCGCTGTTCCGCTCCAGCGCGAAGTTCGAGTCGGGCACCGGCTGGCCCAGCTTCTTCGAGCCGTACGACGCATCCCATATCCGGCGTATCCGCGATACCAGCTACGGGATGGTCCGTGTGGAGGAGGTGTGTGCCCGTTGCGGCAGCCATCTGGGCCATGTATTCCCCGATGGTCCTGCGCCGACCGGGGAGAGGCACTGCCTGAATTCGGTCTCGCTAGCCTTCACCGACAGCGGGGGAGCGCTGCCCGACGTGCTGAAACGCGGCACGCCGGAAGGTGCGCCCGATCCCGGCCGCTGACTTTTCGGCCGACCTTAAAAGTCGTAGGCGAGTCCAGCGTGGAAGGCGCGATCCCTGGCGGGCTCCAGGCTGCCGCCGAAGAGAAACACGCGTGAATAGTAATGGCGGTCGCCGAGGTTGGAGATGCCGCCCAGCAGGCGCAGGTGGCCGGCAACGACATAGTCGGCGGAGAGATCGATGACGGTGTAGGCGGGAATGCGTGCCGGTGTGCTGCCTACGCCCAGATCGCTATCCTGGAAATATTGCGAGGCGACCGAGTCGGCGATGAGACTGATGGTGTAGTGACGCTCCTCACGCAACGTAACACCGCCCTTGAGCACATAGCGCGGAGCGTAGGCGGGGGTCCTGCCGGTCTGACCTGGAACGCCGCTCTTTGTGAAGCGTGCGTCGAGGAAGCTCGCATTGGCGAATAGGGTCACGTGCCGGTGCGGCGCACTCTGTGGCCACATCCGCAGTAGGTCGTACGATCCTTCGAGCTCCGCGCCGCGGCTGCGCGTGTCGCCCGTGTTCACGTCCAGCGTCTCGGTCTGGGTGAGCCGCTGCGACTCGATCCGATTTCTGACATTGACCTGGAACAGGCCGACATCGTAATACAGCCCCGCACTGGGCCAGCCGTGCACGCCCGCTTCATACGTGAGGTACTTCGTGGGAGCGGGGTTGTTGTTCGGGGAGAAGTTGCTGAAGGGACTGGCGATATCCAGGTAGCGCAGCGGCCGGAAGCCCTGCGACACATTCAGGTAACTCTCGTTTCCCCGGCCAAAATCAGTGCCGATCCCGATGCCGAACAGGGGAATATTCTTGCGATAGGTGGCCTCGACGAGCGAGGGGTGCGGAGCGAGCACTTCATGGGTCTGGAGCTCCTCATGGTCGAAGCGGGCAGATGCCACCAGGTGAAAGTGCCTGAAACGGAACACGTTTTCCGCAAAAAGCGCCGCGTAGCGAGTTTTGCGCTCATCGAGGTATAAGGGCGTACCGGGCTTGTCGTTCCGGCCGGCCAGCGGGTTCTGGCTCGTGAACTCGTCATAGGGACTTCGGGAGGAGTAAGCCGTGTACCCCACGGTGAGCGCGTCACCGGTGCCCCAACGGTGCAGCAACCGTCCATCCAGTCCGGTGTAATGGAATCGCTGACCGCTCAGTGTGGCAGCGGTGGCAAGGAGTGCGCCCGCCGAATACTTGTCCGATCTCGTCACGAGATCCTGGTAGCCCGTCCACAGTTTCTGTGTGTACTGGTCATGCTCACTGAGCTTGTTCTCATAGGTGAGAACGGCGGTATAACGATCGGTCCACAGGCGGTCGTCGGGCGTCGTCGTCTGATTCCGATTGGCGTGAAACTGGGCGCCGGACATCAGGCCCGCAAGCCCGCTATCGAGGGAATACGCGTGCACGTCGAGGCTCAACTGCTGCTGCGAGCTGACCCGATACCCGACATGGAGGTCGCCAGCATTCAGCGCATAATCGCCATTGGCGCGCTGTCCGTCGGAGGCGCGCCGGGAGTAGTCCGCCAGATAGTTCCAGTCGCCGGCGGTTCCGCAGATCGAGTTGAAACTGGAAAACAGCGAGTCGGTGCCGCCGACCTGCTCGGTCGTTCCCGTCAACGAGCGGCCGGCGTCGGGGGCCCGCGAGATGAAATTGATGACAGGCTGCGGCTCCGGTCCGTAGAGCAGGCCGGAGCCGCCGCGAATCATTTGAACGGAGCCGATGGTTTGCGGCACCGGCAGGTAGTAGAGCGTCGGGAATCCGATCCAGTCGAGCTCGAGAGGAATGCCGTCCTGCAGGAGCAGCACGTATTCGCTTTCCTGCGGATTGCCGAGACCCCGATAGGACAGATTCAACTGCGTGGGATTCTGCTGCTCCGCGAGCACGATGCCGGGCAACCGGTCGAACAGCTCGCGCTGATTGTTGTCGATCGTGGTGGGCTGCTCGCCGAGCTTCACGACGGTGGTCTTTTTCGTGACCGTGATCGTCGCTCCGTCCACTTCCGGCAGAGAATGCGAGTAACGCGTCTCGCGATTGAACAGCCACGGCCGGCCCCGAACGATTATGGACGAGGAAGGGTCTTTGGCTGCCGCCCGCTCGGAGGCGTTACGGGGCGGTACATCGTCCGCCGCTGCGGGCTCGTCTGTCTGCGCGGTGGCAAACGACGACGAGGCCAGCAGCAGACAGGTCAGTGTCGAGTGCCACGATCGCGCCATCAGTTCCAAAGACGCAAGTTTCGCGGCAGCTCCATTCCGTGACCCGCATCGGGATCGAAGCGCCCGTTGGCCCTGCCGCCGCTGGAGCTTGGGGCGTCATCGTCATCGAGCGCCGCCAGCGGGGGTACGGCAAGGGTTTGTGCGCCCTGGCTTCGCAGTGAATTGTTGATCGCCGGCAGCTCCGCGGAGGTCAGCCGGGCGAAATCGGCATCGACGTCGCCAAGCTCGGTGCGTAACGCGGCGATGTTCTCGACTTGGTAACCGGACGGTGGCCCATCCCAGGAGATGATGGCACCGTAGAGCTGGTCCGTGTGCTCGCGCAAGCGCTCTTCTCCCGTAATCGCGCCGCCCTCCGTGGTCGCAACGATCTTCTTACGGAGCGCATCGAGCTTGGCGTCGAAGTCGGCCAGCCTGCGCAGCAAGGCGTCGCCGCGCGGGCGGCTGCTGCTTGCAGTCGCGATTTCCTCTCGCAGCCCGACGATCCGCCCGAACAGCGCGGACTCGTCATCGAACAGCGCATGGACCTGCATCGCCGCATCGTACTGTGCCCGGCGATCGGCAACAGTCCATTTAACGCGCTGGTCCAGACCTACCGTGAGCGTCGTATCGTAAGTTTTGCCATTCTTCTGCATGCGGATGGTGTACTTGCCCGGGAGCACACGCGGTCCCCGTGTGCCGGCCTCGGCAAGCTGCACGGCAGGAGGAACGTGCGGCGGCCGCAGATGCATCGTCCACACGACCCGATTCAGGCCGCGGCG